>NZ_JBFRJM010000059.1:10815-79587 GCF_041468865.1 Vibrio sp. 10N.286.52.C3
CATTAAAGAATTAGGCCTTTTTAATTTCCGTATTTTGAGACGAGCTAGAGATTGATCGCCGAAGTGTCCCTACCTATCGAAACCTCCCCAGCCTAATCACAAGAAAAGCGTAACCTCTCAAAAAGTCCTGCAAAATATGAGAAGAATTCACTCGAATGGTGAAGTCATGCACCATTATTGAACATCCATAAATAGAGAAAAAACATAAGCAATTGAAATTTAACAATTATATATTTTGGCACGGTGTCTGCACTACCACTAAGTAGGTATACAGATATTAGGAGTAGAATATGTTTGTAGTTATTTCAGTGGGTTTATCCCTATTAGTACTTTCCGCCCTGTATCATTTCTCAAGGAAGAGAGAAACAGCGCTATCACACCGGTTCGAAACCTTAGTTTTGCTTAGAGAGCTATTGTTGTTATCACGTAAACATCGCGCGGCAACGCATTACGCTCTGGCTTATAAATTATCTAGCGACTCGATTCGTAAAGTGAACGAGATTTACGACAACATACTTGAGGTCTCTGAATTGCTTCAATCTCATGTTTCGTTTGATAGTCGCCCTATGTATCGCATCTATCACCTTAAGCTCATTGCCATGCACAGCGACTGGCAAAACCGCAGCTTGGTGCGTAACCAATCGATTCATGGCAAAACAATTCGCCACAGCATGTTCTTGATGGATGAAGTGATGATCATCTGGCTGATCCAGTCTGAGCGAGAAGACATGAGTAGTGAATACCACATGAATTGGCAACAGATCTTAGACTGCATGGAGATCTTGACCAAGCTGAGAATGTGCATACCTGATATGGAAAAACCTGAAGAGTATGCGAGATTCAAATTCTACGCATCTCAGACACACCGTAAACTCAACCAATTATCGATTATCTGCCCTCTTAGTAGTGGGTCACCGGTTTGTACGCGAGCGATGCATGCACTCTCAGAGATCGCATCAAGTAACGAAGCGACCCAACCGGCAGATAGCATGTACGAATTAACCAGTGATATCTCTAGCGTCGTGTCGCAAGTTTACGACCAAGTATTATCCGACATTACGAGAAGCTTGTATCAGCCTTTACCAGACGTAAACGAAAAGGTAATAAATACCCGATTATCCGTACATCATTACATGTAAAGACTTCGTGAGAGGAGAGCGTGCTGGAACTCTGAATTATTGAGTTCAAATCCGATATCACCATTGATATCGGATTTTTGTATTTATGAGCTTTTAAAATTCTATCGCTATGTATCATTGCCTATGAAGTTTCAAACATCGCCAGATTTGATATCGCTAGACCAAGCTTCTGCGGCAAAATCAATGAACTGACGAACAACCGGCAGCTGATAACTACGAGACAAATACACCGCCCACAGCACACTACTCGGTGAAACAAACTCATCCAATATTCGTATCAATTTGCCATTCGCAATCAGTGGGTTGGCTAAGTCACAAGGTAAACGAACTACCCCTTTCCCGTGCTGTGCGGCGCGAGTTAGCACTCCAACATCATTAGCCTTGATAGTGCCAGACACCTCAACTGAATAGTGTTGATTGTCCTTAACAAAATCCCACTTAGAAACATTCAAGTGACGAAAACAATTGTGTTGTCGAAGCGCCTCGACCGTTTCAGGTTCACCATGTTTGTCTAAGTAGGCTTGCGAGGCACACACCACTGAATCAATAACCATTAGCTTTCGTGCAATCAAACTATCATCAGGTTGATCGGTATAACGAAGTGCAATATCGATCCTCTCATCCACCAGCTGAGTAAAGCGGTCTGAGGCAAACAGTTCGACCGTGATATTAGGGTGGCGCTCGGTGAACTGTTCGACCACATCCAACAGCATATGTTGAGTCAAGCCAATTGGGGCTGCTATTCGAATGGTTCCGGAAAGAGCATCGGTTTGATTAAGTGCAGTGACTTCTAGCTCCGCCGTTTCATGGAGTATTTTTTCGCAACGTTGTAACGCAATCTCCCCCGCTGTCGTCAAACTTACCTTACGAGTCGTTCTGTGCAGAAGCCTTTGTTTTAACCACCCTTCGATCTCTTGAACATGCCGTGAAACCTGTAAACGGCTCATGTCCAAATGCTCTGCTGCTTGAGTAAAACTGGCGCAATTTGCGACTTCAACAAAGCTACGCATCGCCGTCAACCTGTCCATCACACTCTCCCTTACCGACTTAACCAAGCCTATTAGATAACTGTGTAGATACAATCTACATCATTTCACGATATTTATCGCAATCTAGTGAGCTATTAGACTGCAATGGCTGTCGAGAAACAGACGCAATAAATTAGATAATTGGAGAGACATTATGAAAATTGCAGTATTAGGCGCATCAGGTTGGATTGGTAGTCACATCGCTCAAGAAGCTCAATCTCGCGGACACGAAGTTGTTGCTGTTGTAAGAGATGCAAGCCGCGTAGAAATCAGCGATGTTGAAGTTCGTTCATTTGATTTACAAGAGGAAGCGGCAAGTCTAGCGACCGCTTTCTCAGGCGTTGATGCGGTAATTGCTTCGATTGGTGGACGCGCTCTAGGCAATCACGACATCGTAAAAAACACAGCAGCTAAGTTGCTTGATACATTGCCAAGCATTGGCATCGAACGTCTACTTTGGGTGGGAGGTGCAGGCTCATTAGAAGTGGCGCCAAACGTACCGTTAGTTACCGTTCCTGACTTCCCTGCGGACTACAAAAACGAAGCGCTAGCACAAGGAGAAGCCCTTGAAGTGTTCAAACAATCTAATGACAAGGTTAACTGGACATTCGTGAGCCCTGCTGCGGAAATCTTCCCGGGCGATAAGCTATCAACCTACCGCACAGGTGGTGATCAACTGCTCACTGACGAAGATGGCAACAGCAAAATATCCGTCAGCGACTACGCTATCGCGATGATTGATGAACTAGAAGCTGGCAAGTTCCCACGCCAACGTATTGGTGTCGCTTACTAGTCAGCTCATATATAAAAACTAAAAAAGCCGCTTGTTCAAAACAATGCGGCTTTCTCATCTTTATATTGAGCATTCCTTTAATCCAATGGCAGGTGACCCGTTTTCACTAGGATAACCGTCTCTTCTTCCACACAAGGGAAATGCTCGCTCATATGAGGGCTACGCATCCATGTGTGTTTTGGATACTCGCCATGTTCATCTTTAAAGGTACCGGACAACACAAAGATCTCTTCACCGCCAAAGTGACGATGCGGCTGAAAACGTTCGCCAACTGGCCACTTAACTAAAGCGACATGCTCGTGTTCGAATTCATGCAGTGGCATCACTTGTAAACCGCCGATACCTGCGAGCCATTCCGTTTCTAGAGTATTGATGCGAACTTGAGTTAAGTCTCTCTCATCAAACTGATTAAGCTTAACCAAAATCGTGCAGCCATTTTTGCTTGATGGGGAATGCGCGCTACCCGGCGGATTACGGATATAAGTGCCTGCAGGGAAATCTCCAGTTTCATCTGAGAACACACCATCTAATACGAAGATCTCTTCGCCTTGCGGATGCGGGTGCTCAGAAAACGAAGATTCAGGATCGTACTTCACCACGCTGGTCGTGTGACCTGATTCTTTATCTTCTCTTTCAAGCGGCTTGCGCCATACCCCTTTGGCAGGGCTTGCAATCCAATCTAATAATTCGGTTTCAATAACCAGTCTCTTTGAAAAATCCATGTTGAACATAATGGCGACCTTACTCTTGTTATCGTTTTAATTATTCTTATTATCTTTCTAGCTTTTATTCTACGCGAATACTCATCAAGGAGGCCATCTTGCTGCTATTTTGCCTGCGCGACAGCCACCTAAAAAGAATCCTAATTAATTGCGGCCAGCAATCACACCGCCATCAACATCCCAGATTGCCCCCGTTACCCAATCAGCACTGTCTGACAGTAAGAAAGAGATGCTATTCGCGATGTCTTTCGGTAAACCGACTCGACCAATCGGGTGGAACGCATTGAAACCTTCTAGCGCTTGATCCACTTCTTCAGGTTTAATGAAAGATTCGTAAATCGGCGTTTTAACCACAGCCGGAGACACCGCATTTACACGAATGTTATGTTCAGCCAGTTCCATTGCCATGTGCTGTGTTAATGCGTGCAAGCCAGCTTTAGCCATTGAATAGGCAGAGGATGGCGTCGCTTTGATTGCCTGCTTACCCCACATAGAGCCAACGTTAACCACACTGCCACCGCCGTTCTTGATCATCAATTTACTTATCGCTTGAGTGATGAAGAAGGTTGCTTTATTAAGCTGCATGTATTGCTCGTAATCAGATTCTTGGTGCTCAATAAACGCTTTAGGGTTGAAGTAACCTGCAGCATTAACAAGGTAACCAATACCTTCTTCGAGCGACTCTAAATGCGCAATAAGGCGAGACACACTCGCATCATCATAAAGGTTAGCTTGCCAACCAGAAGCGTGGCCTAGTGATTGAAGTTCTGACACCGCTTTATCTAACTTAGTTGGGTTATTGCCGACAACCAACACATGGATGTTTTGAGCGACTAACTGCTTCGCTGTTTCAAAGCCCATACCGCTCGTGCCACCGATTACTACTGCAATACCATTTTTAGTGAAGTTCATTTTGTTATCTCCTAAGTCATGTGAACGTGGTAATCTTAGGCCTTGAACTAACACTATGAATAGTAAGTACAAATCGGTTAGGTAGGTACTTATTGGTACATCTTTATGAAAAATCAGGAAAACTTTTTTTCAAGAAAATCAGCACCAGAGCGTTCCGCTCGCATGGTAGAAACCATCTACGGCTGTAAATGGTCGCTAACGGTCTACCAATTACTGGCAAATGGCATTAATCGCCCTGGTGAAATGGTGCGCTCGGTCGAAGGGTTATCGACCAAGGTATTGAATGAATGTTTGAAGCGAAATGTAGAATTTGGGATTTTAGATAAGCAAATGTTCAACGAACTGCCACCAAGAGTTGAATACCAAGTGACTCAGTTTGGTGAGAAATTTTTACTGATTCTGGATCAGCTGGAAAACCTACAAAACGAAATCGACGAGATGTAAGCCCAAGCCAGCCCAACTATTGCCAAAAGAAGGAGGAAGGTAGGCAGCACGCACTATTTAGCTGACTGGCATTTGCTCAAAACGGCCTTTTACAAAATCAATGAAGGTTCGAATTCGGCTTGGTTGGTAGCGGTCTCGATGGTAGATCGCTGAAAAGTCGACCTTAGGCACTACCCATTCTTCAAACACTTGCTGCAATTGCCCGTCGTTCAATTCTTGTAAGCAATAGATGGTTGGTACACGAATAATTCCGTTGCCCGACTTCGCGCCCTGCACCAACACTCGCCCATTTTTACATTGCAGTCTGCCCGTCACATGCACATCAACCGTTTTCTTTGTGTCGTCCAGAGCTTGAAAGCTCCACTTACGCACCGAGCCCGTTAAGCAGTCATGGTGGATAAGATCCTTAGGGTGATTAGGCTTTCCTTTACGAGAAAAATACTCAGGGCTCGCGAGTGTTCCCATCTCAATGTCCAGAAGCTTTCTTGCGATAAAGCCCGCGTCTTCTAAGCTTCCCATTCGAAAGGCAATATCAAACGCGTCTTCAATCAAGTCGACTCGGTTACTACTGAAATCAAGACTGATGCTGATGTCTGGGTAGAGCTGCATAAACTCATTCACTAGATCCGCAATGATCACCTCACCCAAATAACCGCCGACACAGTTTACTTTTATATCGCCGCGCACCTCTTCGACATCGTCCACCGCAGCAATCAGAGCTTGGTCTATATTATCTAAGGCTTGTTCACATCTCGCGTATAGATCTTGCCCTGCGTGCGTCAGCCTTAAAGTTCGAGTGGTGCGGATAAACAGGGTCACTCCCATCTGTTTTTCTAGGCTACTCACTTGGCGTGATACGTGGGAACGAGACACATCCAACTCCTCAGCCGCTTTGGTGAAATTACCTAAGCGAGCGATAAGCACGAAAGAGCGAATATCAGACAGGTTAATTTGATTGAGCATAGTCGCCAGATTACTAATGAAGTTATGAGATAGACGCTTTTATTGTTGCACCACAGCAACAGTGTTTCAAGTAAAGAGTTATATATCAACAATGCTATTTTCCTTAATATACCTCCATCGCAACGAAGCAAGGCAACAAGCACTTGATTCGAATGCACTTAAACAACACGTCGTAGCCAACCGACGCAATAAAAGTACAGAGGAAATAAAATGAAAAAACTAATCGTAATTACAGGTGCAAGCTCTGGTATTGGTGAAGCAATCGCTCGTCGTCTAAGCGATGAAGGTCACCCTCTTCTACTTTTAGCTCGTCGTGTTGACCGCCTTGAAGCGTTGAACCTACCAAACTCACTATCAGTGAAAGTAGACGTAACAGACAAAGCGTCTTTTGATGCAGCAATCGCACAAGGTGAAGAGAAATTTGGCCCTGTGGACGCGCTTATTAACAACGCTGGTGCAATGCTTCTTGGTCAAATCGATACTCAAGACGCTCAAGAGTGGAAGACAATGTTCGATGTGAACGTGATTGGTCTTCTAAACGGCATGCAGTCTGTACTTGCTCCGATGATGGAACGTAACACAGGTACTATCATCAACATCAGCTCTATCGCGGGTAAGAAAACATTCCCAAGCCACGCTGCTTACTGTGGTACTAAGTTCGCGGTACACGCTATCTCTGAAAACGTTCGTGAAGAAGTTGCGGCTTCAAACGTTCGTGTTACCACTATTGCACCAGGTGCTGTAGAGACTGAGCTTCTGTCTCACACAACATCTCAAGAGATCAAAGACGGTTACGATTCTTGGAAAGAAGACATGGGGGGCGTATTGGCAGCTGACGATATCGCTCGCGCTGTATCATTCGCTTACCAACAACCACAGAACGTATGTATCCGTGAAATTGCTCTAGCGCCAACTAAGCAACAGCCATAGGCCTTTGCTATCGCTACTAAACAAGCGATGAACTAAAAAAGCGCCACTACTGAATAAGTAGTGGCGCTTTTGTTTTGATTCGAGCTAATTGCTAGTAATAAGCTTGATTAAAACTCAACGCGATAAACTGATGTGCTACCACTCACTTCGTTCCCAACCGCAATAAAGTGGTTACCTGAACGTGTGAAATACTTAATTGATTCAGGGCCTAAATCACCCGCTTTAGCGTAGTAAGTCTCGTTGTCGCAATCACCGTCTTCATCAACCTTAGTGCACACTGGCTGAGTAAAGTCGCGATTGTTCAAGTAGCTGATGAAACTTGCGTTTTTAGGCTGTGTTACGTCGTAAACCATGATGCCACCTTGGCGCTCAAGTCCAATAAAGGCATAGTGCTTACCGTTGATCTCAGCCACTTCGATAGCTTCAGGTTCTACGCCTTTATCATCACTACGATCGTCACCGCTTTGGTTGTTATCATTGGTGCTGTTGAAGTTTGCAGGATCTTGCTCAAGTACGATTCGAGCAAAATCATCGCCACTATCAAACACTAACTCACCTGACTCATCCCAAATAGAGAAAGAACGGCTACCGAATGCTTGAACCTTTTGGTCAGCAGCGAGTGTCCCTTGTGGCTTAATCACTTTAAGACGTGCAAGTTGCTTGTTGTCTTTCAATGCGCCTGCTAATGGGTGGTTAGCGTCAACGTCTAACTTCTTGCCGCGTACTTCATCGACATACGCGATACAAAAGTCTTTTTCTGTGGTGTAGTTTTCGGTGCCTTGATAGTCATCGCCATCCCACTCGAAACCTTTCTCATCACACATTTTTTGCGTGGTCTTGATACCATACTCACGGCCGTCGCCTTCGTTTGCAGTCGCAATGTAGGTGTTACCATCAACACTGTAGCTGGTGATGCTATCTGGCATGTAAAGGCCTTCTAACATTGCGTAGCTTTGTAGATTACCGATGTTTTTGTCTTTGTTTGAAGCGTCTAGCTTAGCGCTGTCCCAAGGCTTTCCGCCTAGTCCAAGAATCGCATCCACTTGTGCACTCGCCACATCAATCGCGGCCAAAGCGTTGTTCTCTTGAAGGGCAACGTAGAGTTTTCCGTTATCAGCAAACGTTAGGTATTCCGGTTCAAGGTCTTGAGCAACGGTTGCATTCGGCGCAGAGATTCGAACCTTGTCAGTCAGTTCTGCATGGCGAGGCTGACCTTGATTAAATGCGTTGAAATCAATTTGAGTGACTGTCGCTTGCAAAGGGCCATTGGTTAAATCCACCAGCGTTACTGAACCTTCAGGATCAATGCTGTAATCCGCATTCGGCTCACCTTCATTTGCAGAGGCAATATAGCGACCATCTTTCGAGAAGCTCACCATGTCCGGTAATGCACCAGCCGTATAAGTAGTGATCAGCTCTAACGTGTCTGAACGATAAAGTGCAATGATGCCGTTTTGTTGTTTGTCGGCATTCTCAATCGCGACCGCAACTAGGCCTTGATGAGTAGACACACTGTTTGCAGCACCGATATCAATACCAGAAGCCGCAGCGGCTGATTGAAGATTAATCGAACCCGAAGATGTTGGTTCGCTAGCCGAGTTCATTGATAACACATCGACTTTCTGCGCTTGAGCGTTCACAACATAAAGCTTATCGGTACATGAATCGTAGCTGACGATTTCGGCTGCTGAGGTATCAAACGGAGCGTCGGTAATAGCACGTCCAACCAGACTGATTCCGGTTACCTCAGCATTGGAAGCGCTTGGCTGCTCGATGGATTGGCATTGAAAGCTAAAAGCATCAAGTGACGTTTGAGATGGGATAGCAGCCGTTGGTGATGTTGACGTTGATTGAGAACAGCCTGCTAGAGCAGAACTTACGGCGATAGGCAGTAATAGTGTCAGCTTATTAAATTTACGATTCATATATCCTCCATAATTTGAATCGCGATCATAGAGGGCTGTTATGACAGTTATCTTTCTCTTTTATTAACAATAAATGACGACAATCAGTTTGCTTTACCCATAACAACAATAAGTTAGATTAAACACTTCACTAACAAGCACGCAAAAAAAAGCGCTCAAGCTGGCTGGTGCTTGAGCGCCTTTAGTAAACTAATAAAGAAGGTTAGAAGTTGTAACCACCACCGATCATGAATACCCATGGGTCGATATCAACATCTGTTGAGTATTGATTACCTGCCGTATCTTTATACTTTGCAGTTGTATCGATATCTGCATACCAAATAGATGCGTTTAGGAACCAATCTTCATTGATCATGTAATCTACGCCAATATTTGCAGCAAGACCCCATGAGTCATCAAGAGACAAATCTCTTAGTTTTGCGTCTTTACCAGTACCGTTAAATTCTTCATCAAAGAAGAACGTATAGTTGATGCCCGCACCTACGTAAGGACGAATTTCACTATTTGCCTCACCAAAGTAGTACTGAACCATCAACGTCGGTGGAAGATGTTTAACATCAGCAATATCACCTAATCCACCCAAATTAGTAGATACAGTATGTGAAAATGGTGTTGCTGCAAGAATTTCTAAACTGATGTTATCGGTAAACATGTAGCCAAATGTTAAGCCAAGCTGAGTATTTGAATCAACAGATAGCTCTGAACCTGGCGAGTTTAGTACATCACCACTGCTGTCGTTTGGAGATACAATCGCTGCACCTGCACGGATGATGAAATCACCTTCTTTATGAGCAAGAACGTTGGTTGACATAAGAACCGCAATAACCGCAATACCACATACTGTTTTTTTCATTATAATTTCCTTTTGGGGGCTTAATCTTTATTGGTGAATGAGTAATCATTTCTTATTTTGCGTGCAAGGTAGCATAGAATAACCCTACTTTATTGATGGAAATCAATTTGTGAAAAGTTGTGATTATTTATGTAAATTTATATCGACCCGATCACTTTATTCCTTCATTTTATTGACAGTTTTGTAATGCAACTTTCCCGTGCGTCATCTTGTTAATTTACCCCATCACTTTGCACAGATCTCTTCGGATCAAAATAGAGCAAGCCAATATCTCGTACGCATCAATTTGGTGCAGGTCTACAAGAATCAGCCTCACCTCATTTAATATTCAATGAGTTACATTTGGCTTAGTGCTTGCAAGTCTATGTTCATAATCATAAATACATTGAGGTTCTGATCATGCAAGACACTCTAACAATCGTTCTGGCCGGCGGTGTTGGCTCTCGGCTTTCCCCTCTCACTGATAACCGTGCAAAACCTGCGGTACCCTTTGGTGGCAAATATCGAATCATCGATTTCACTCTCGCGAACTGCTTGCACTCCGGGCTACGCCAAATTTTGGTGCTGACTCAGTACAAGTCTCACTCTTTGCAAAAACATTTGAGAGATGGTTGGTCGGTGCTTAACCCCGAGCTCGGCGAATACATCACCAATGTTCCCCCACAAATGCGAACCGGTGATAGCTGGTACAGCGGTACTGCCGATGCGATTTATCAAAACTTGTATCTGCTTTCTCGTAGTGAAGCCAAGCATGTGGTGGTGTTATCCGGTGACCATATCTATCGCATGGATTACGCGCCAATGCTCAAGCAGCACAAAAAGAACGAGGCCGACCTAACCGTGGCGTGCATGGAGGTTTCGATTGACGAAGCCAAAGAGTTTGGTGTGATGGAGATAGACGAATCTCTAGAGATCAATAACTTTACCGAAAAGCCACGTTACCCTGCATGTGTACCTGGTAGGCCGACTCGAAGCATGGCTTCAATGGGTATTTACGTTTTTGATAAAGAGGTGTTAACACAAGCGCTACTGGCGGACGCCGAAGATCCGAACTCAAGCCACGATTTTGGTAAAGACATCATTCCCAAGTTAGTCGGCAACAACAGTGTTTACGCGTATAAGTTTGGTGACGAAGAAGGTCGCGTAACCCAAGATGCGTACTGGAGAGATGTTGGTACTATCGACTCTTATTACCAATCCAACATGGACCTGTTAAAGCCAGCTTCGCCTATCGATTTATATCAACCTGATTGGGCGATTCGTACTTACGAACCGCAGCTGCCACCCGCACGAACCATTGCTTCAGTTGAAGGTAATCAAGGAATATTCATCAACTCGATGATAGCGAATGGCGTTGTAATTGAAGGCGGCTCGGCGCAAAACTCAATCTTCTTCCCAAAAGTGAAAGTCAGCAATGCCGCGATTGTGATTGATAGTATTCTGTTTGAAGATGTTGAGATTGGAAAAAATTGCCACATACAAAACTGCATCATCGACAAGAACGTTAAGGTGCCTGACGGAACCCAGATCGGTCTTGATGGCCTTGCCGATGCGAAACGCTTCCATATATCAAAACAAGGCGTGATTGTGGTGCCCTCTTCTTACCAATTTGAAGAGTAACCTTTAACGTTGGAATAGCTTTTCTTTAAACGAAAAAAGGCAGCGAATTCGCTGCCTTCTTATTTACTCACACAGCTTCAGTTAAGCCTTAACTGTCCATGTATTCGATTAAACAGAAACCTTAGAAAGGCCCTAGCTCAATCATTTGAGCAATCACAACCGAAACCAATGCACCCGCTGACCAGAACAAGAATAACGGTAAGAAGAAACGAACCCACTTGGTGTAAGGCACTTTTGCAATAGCCAATACCGCTAACAAGCCACCATTAGTTGGGTAAATATAGTTAGAGATACCATCACCCAATTGAGAAGCCAGTGCTGCCACTTGGCGAGTCACTTCACCAATATCTGCCAACGGAATAATGATTGGCATGGTGATCACCGCTTGGCCACTGCCTGATGGAATAAACAGGTTGATCGCAGCCTGCGAGAAGTAGATCCCTGCTGCTGCCACAAGTTTAGAGCTACCAGAAATGATTTGTGCAAGATAGAAGATAATAGAATCAACAATCTTCGCGTCTTCCATAATGGTTAGCACTGAACGAGCAAAGAAGATGATCAGTACCGCAACCAATACATCGCTAACACCTTTGGTCCAGTACTCACAAATCTTGTTCGGAGATAAGCCCGCCACCAAACCCGGAATAATCGCCATCGCCACGAATGCACCCGCAATCTCGGTGAAGCCGAAACCCATCGTCAACGTGCCGAAGATCATGTATGCGAACACGCCCAAGAACGCGATGCCCGCAAGCTTTTCACGTGTGGTGAGTGTTTTCGCTTCAACGTTAGATTCGTAGTGGTAACCCGTACCGTGCAACAAACCTTTGGTCGGGTCTTGCTTAACTTTGCGCGCGTAGTTAAGTACATACCAAGCACCTGTTAGCAACATGAACATGCCAACAATAAAGCGATACCACATGCCTGAATACATAGGCAGTTCAGCGATAGTGTGTGCGATACCCGTAAAGAATGGGTTAGCCAAAGCGGCTGCGAAACCGGCACAACTTGCCAGTAAAACAACGCCAAGTGCCGTAATCGCGTCATAGCCAAGCTTGATACAGATCGGGATCATCAAAGAGATAAAGATGACATCAAGTTCACGCATACCGGTGAAGGTGACGTTGAAGAAAATCGCCGTCATGATCACAGGCGCAATTACGTACAAGCCTTGCTTCTTTAGCTTAGTGGTTAGTGCAACAACGGATGCGTCTAACAAGCCCATGTGTTTGATAATGCCAAAAGCACCACCCACAAATACCACAACGCCCATCACGCCAGAAGCGGATTTGAAGCCTTTAAAAAATGATTCGAAAAAAGAGGCTAATGTTGTTGGGTTGCTCGTCAATTGTGTGTAGCTCTCTGGGTCGATAACCGTGCGGCCATTCATGACCACTCGCTCGAATTCACCAGCAGGGATGAAGTAAGTTGCGATTGCAGCAACGATCACCATGATAACCAAAGAGAGAAACGGGTGGTTTACTTCTTTCTCTGTCGGCGCTGCGTTAGCAGCTTGAGATGTAGGTACGGATGTAGATACCGTAGTCGTCATATAGACTCCTTATTTGTCAGCAACTAAGGTTCACTTAGCCGCCGGAGGGATTTTTGGAAAAACGAAACCCTTCACGCTGAACTAAGTTCGCGCTAATTTAGGTTGTTTCAAAAAGGCCTTTGATAGATGGTGCTCTCAAATGTACATAGTGAAGTAGTGAGAACTACTCTCTTTGCGTCCGAGCAAAATGCAGATGTTCAGCCAAGTCAGGCCAAACTGAATGAGGTCATTACAAGCAGGTAAACAGAAAAGTCTGTTTTGGTAATGCGTTTTTTATCAATTACAAAGACAAGCGGCGCATACTAGCACAACGAGTCATTAATTGTCAGAAAAGTGTGAGTTTCGTCATATTTTGGTGAGCAACAAAAAAGCGCCCACTAACTAAGCAAGGCGCTTTTCTGCAATCGAATCGAGTTACTTAGGTGCTAATTCGTAGTTTTCTTGCATCTCATGAGGGGCAATCCCGTACTCATAATCTGCTAAGTAGCCATCCTTATAGACCTTCATTCCCTTCTCATCCCAGCTCACTTTGATCATCGCTGTGTTGCCATCTTCACTGCCTAACAGCTCAAGCATTTCTGCATCAATCTTAATGGCTTTGATGGTTTTAATACACTTAAACGGCTTAAATTCAGTGGCCGAGAATACGATGCCCGAGCGATAACGCTTAAGCTTGAGTCCAATCGCAAAGATTCTCGATTGTTGCTCAAACTGCAACATATTGATCTAGGCTCAATTGATGAGTCTCGCATTTCAGAACTTGTGCGATTCAAAGTCGAAACGCCGGTTCGCTATGAAGGTGACATTAATTATTGGCGTCAGGGCGTCGAATTTCCTGTCGATCAACTGGCATCCAATAAAGAAGTCGATATTCGAGCACGCATTACCATACCCGAGTCTCAACTCACAGCAGGAGAGTTTCACTTCAATATGGAGTGGGCAGTTGAGTGTCTATAAATTAGTAACTTAAGCTGAGTTTTTAATCAAAGAAGAAAAAGTGAGTGAGCTGGAAAGAAAATCAATGGAGTGACAAGTTCGGAATTATAAAACCGATAAAGAGAGATTCACTGGGAATTCGCTGTAGGTTAGCGCAAATTATCAAGGATGGAGTTTTTTTGAACATGTCTTTAAAACACGAAACATAATATGCGATCAGTTCATCGGACTTTCAAGGGAGTAACAAGAGAATATTTGATAACACTGAAGTCAATCACACATGTGCTAATTCTCAGTTGGTTAATCTATGCGATGTTTGCTACGTTTAAATGACACAGTCATTGGAAAGGTATGATTTATGAAAATAAATGTTCAAACACATCATGTATCAATTAACGACGAGTCACGCAAAGACATCGAAGGTAAATTCGAGAAGATATCTAACCATTTCCCATCACTGATCAGTTGCGACATCATCATTACTAAAGAACACGGTCAACATCAGGTTGAAGTATTCACCAACTACGAAGGTGTACGAGTAACAGCAAAATCGACAGACGATGTTATGTACCCAGCTATCGCTGCAGCACTTAAGAAACTTGAAGCGGGCCTAAGTAACCGTAAGGGACAATTGAAAGCCGACCTACACGAGAAACCAACAAGCACGAAGCCAGAGATTGCTTCGGACATCATCCAAGAGATGAAATTGGTATAAATCGATAAGTAGTTAAAGCGAAATAACGAATAGAAACTTATTAAGAATTTCAAAGCCAGCATACGTTGCTGGCTTTTTCGATCTTAAAGCCAAGCAAACCTTCGCTTCTTTACCGTCCCTCGAATTCAGCTCAACCCCACATCATTATTAACGCCCTTAAGTTCTTAGCAGCTATAACAATCACTTGTGGGATTTGATACAGTTATAAGCAGAAATTTAGACCACAACGGAATGTTTATTATGAAGAAAATCGCGTTGATACTTTTCCTTACTACTCAATTAATGGCTTGTACCGAGGTTGGCAGTGAAGCTTGGTGTGCGGATATGAAAGAAAAGCCTAAAGGTGACTGGACGGCTAATGAAGCGGGCGATTTTGCTAAACACTGTATTTTCTAATCACGTTAGCTTCTAATTCTACATTGGGCTGAATTAATACGCTCTGTGTAAAACAATCCATGGAATAAGTGAGTTTTAATGGAACACCAACTAGACAACAACTGGAAGCACATCGAATGGGTATTAACCGACGTCGATGACACGCTCACTTGGCAAGGTTCACTCCCTCCAGAAACCCTGATTGTGTTACAAAAGCTGAGAGACAATGGAATCAAAGTGGTCGCTGTAACGGGAGCCTGTGCTGGTTGGTGTGACCATATTGCGCAGCTCTGGCCTGTCGATGCCGTGCTTGGAGAAAACGGCGCCTTCTTACTAGAGAAGCAAGATGATGCATTACAACTCTCATCTGAAACACCGCTAGAACAAGTGCGTAAGAACCAAGCTAAGCTAAAACAAGAAGTTGAAGCGATCTTGTTGAGTTACCCCGACCTATCGCTAACTTTGGATCAATCTTACCGCTTGTGTGAGGTCGCGATTGATATCGGCCAAAACCGTAAGCCTGTTGATCCTGAAACTGTTCAAGCGGTACTCGAAAGAATACACGCTTTAGGCGCACACGCGACGGCAAATTCGATTCATATCAACGCTTGGTACGGCGAACACTCAAAGAAAAACGCCGTGCACCGTTTCCTGGCTAATAAAGGCTTATCGCTTGAGCAAATCCACAATCAAGCCTGCTATGTCGGCGATTCAATGAATGATCAGCAGATGTTCAAATCACTTCCACTTACCGTTGGCGTGGCAAACATTCAACATTATTGGGATAAGCTAGAGCATCATCCAAGCAGGGTCATGTCGCAGCCTGGTGGCTATGGGTTTGCAGAATTTGTGGATGCGCTGCTGAGGCTTAAAAGTGAAGTAATTTAGATAATCGCTCAGACTTTGAAGCAAAAATCGCACAAGTTTTCACTCATACGATTTCATTCATGTCATGTCCATCGATTAAACGGGCTCAACGAACTTAGAGAATAATCATCCCATCTCGATAAGTCAGTGATGGTGCTACATCTTGACCAAGTAAGACTGGGCCATCGAGGTCGACGATTTCAGATTGAACGGCGATAGGCAGAGCTGCACGCATCGCCAGCGATGTACCGAGCATACAACCCGACATCAGCGTAAATCCTAGCCTTTGAGCTTCTTCAGCAAGTACCAATGCTTCGGTCAAACCACCTGTTTTATCGAGCTTGATGTTGACCATTTCATATTTGCCTAACAAAGATGAAAGTTGCGAAGTGGTATGACAGCTTTCATCAGCACACAGTGGTATCGGGTGCTTGATGTGCGCCAATGAGGCATCGTGCTGTTGGGGTAACGGCTGCTCGATCATCGCAATATCAAATTCTACCAGTTGATTGAACAACTCTTCGAGATTCAATCCTGTCCACGCTTCATTCGCATCCAATACAATTTGAACATCTGCCGCAGCTTCTCGTACCGCGCGAACACGCTCTACCACCTGCTCGCCGTCAAGCTTCACTTTCAGAAGTTTCGCACCATTCGCGACATAGTCTCGAGCCTGAGTCGCCATGGCTTCTGACGTGCCAATCGAGACTGTCATTGCAGTCACGATTTGAGCAGGCAACTCAAACAAGCTATTCGGAAACGTCTGGTCGTTCTGCTGAGCTTCAAAATCCCAAAGCGCACAATCGACCGCATTGCGCGCTGCCCCTCCGGTCAATAAAGACTGAAGATGATCTCTTAGCTCTGCCGGATCAGTAACGCCTCGTTCAAACATAGCTTCAAGTGCGCTAGACGCTTGTTGGATTTGCGCTAACACAGACTCCGATGACTCGCCGTATCGTGGGTAAGGCGTGCATTCGCCCTGAGCTCGTTTGCCACCATGTTCAATGTAAACACGAACAACGTGACACTCAGTTCGACTGCCACGAGAGATGCGAAAAGGCGTTTGCATCGCGATAATAATGGGTTCAGCTGTAATCTTCATAATTTCACTCGGTTGATGTTCACTTTAACAAATGGAAACGTAGAAATGATGAAGTCGTTAAAGTGAATGTCGCAAATGATCAGTAATGTGTTGTACACCAAAGCGCACTGGGTCCGTCACTGGCACTTGATAGAGTGTGGTCCATTCTTGGCACAATGTCTCAGCCTCTTCAATGCTAATCGCCGACGTGTTCAAGCAGATACCCACCAGCTTCGCGTCTGGATTAGTCAGTCGCGCCGCTTGCAAGTTGGCTTCAATCGTCTGTTCTATGCTTGGTAATTTAGCATGAGGAAGGTTACGAATATGTGGTCGCCCAACTTCATGACACAGCACTAAGGCATCAGCTTGTGCGCCATGTAAAAGACCCAAACTCACGCCTGCAAACGAAGGGTTGAACAAAGAGCCTTGCCCTTCAATGATGTCCCAATCGTGGTCGGTAAAATCAGGGCTAATAGCTTCAACTGCGCCAGAAATAAAATCCGCAACCACCGCATCAATCGAAATACCGCTGCCTTCAATCAAAATACCTGTCTGCCCTGTCGCTTTAAACTGAGCGGATGTTCCCGCTTGTTTAAGCGACTTTTCAATCGCTAATGCCGAGAACATTTTGCCTACTGAGCAATCAGTTCCGACAGTAAGCAGGCGCTTACCTTGACGAAGCTTACCGTTACCAACATTAAGAACACCGTCAAAATGGCGTACATCATGAAGCTTAGTCAATCCTTGTTGCTGCATGTCAGCAAGCGGTGAAAATTCACTCAATCGTTGGTGCATGCCAGATGCAATCTCATATCCCATTTCTGCAGCGGCCATAATGGTTGACTGCCAAGAATCAGGAATAACACCACCCGGATTTGCGGTACCAATCACTAGCGTCTTCGCGCCCTGCGCTTGCGCCTCTTGCAGGGTCATATCCGTTAAGCCCAGTGAAACGGTATCACCCGTTAAACGCAGTTGACCTAGGCAGATTTCTGGTCGCCATTGATGAATACCGCGAGCTGTTTTTGCAGCGAGTGGGTCAGTAACATCCCCAAGAAAAAGAAGGTAAGGTTGAGCGATCGACATGAGTATTCCTAATTAATAAGCCCTTGTATGGGTTTACTTTAATTAAGAACTTCGAAGCTGCCGAATGCCTATTTATGGCGAGCCTATAACCTTAAGTTATAGGGTGAGTATGGGTTTTCAATGAAGCGATAAATTGCTTAACGGAAATCGACTGAGGGGTGTGCTCTGCGCAAAGCATCGATACCGAAAATTGGATGTCTGGTTGAAGCGGCAACACACAGACCGCATCGTCATTTTGATATTGATCTGCCGTCCACGGATCAACAATCGCAAACCCCGCTTGGTGCTTGACCAGTTCCGCAGCGGCGCTATACCCACGTACAGATATCGGGTGGTGATAATGCTGCTCACGTGCAATAAGGCGTTGATGTAACAGGAGGCCTAATGGATCGCGGCTATCGAGCCCGATGATTGGCAGCGGATAATTGATCAGATCATCTAACGTTAATTCCGCGGGGAAATGATCAACCGTATTGGAAGGAACCAAAACCTTTAGTGATTCGGTTAATAGCGTTTCACTTAATATCGCAGGCGGTGCTTCATCGCCAAACGCGATAGCAATATCAAGCTCATGCTTTAATAGCCCAGCGCACAGCTCATCACGGTTTGCTGTCAGCAACTCAAAAGAGAGATCTTGCTTACTGCCATTTTGCTCGCGAGACATTTGGGCGATTACCGGAGTCAGTAATTTAGTCGCTAAAATCGGCGGCGCACCAATGCGTAAATGCTGATGGCCTTGCTTCACTTTGTTGGTCAGAGATCGAAATTGCCCCAATTGCTGATACACCTTTTCCGCTTCTGGCAGTAAGGTTTTTGCCTCAACCGTTGGCACCAACCGCCCTTTAACTCGTTCGAATAAGCCAAACCCAAGTTGTTGCTCCGTGTGCGCCAAAATACGGGTCACGTTTGGTTGCGACACATGCAAGCTGCGCGCGGCTCCAGATACGGTTCCGGTCTGCATAATGGCGTAAAAGACTTCCAATTGTCTTAGGTTCACATTGATGTCCTTATGGTTCGCGAAACAAATCTAGGGGTTGGCTTTTCTTGTATTAGCTAAGCTGTTTATCGGTCTAGCTAGCGTTTTGCGTGAGTCTATTTTAGTAGCTCAGCTATCGTAGGTTGAAGTATCTCAGCCCAAGTTTGATAAGCCTTCGCATTCAAATGCAGATCATCACACGAGTACTTGTTCGACAACAGCTTATTAGGCGACAATACTGAATTCACATCTAAGAACGCAATGCCTTGCTGTGTACAGTACTCGCTTAGCTTGCTATTGAGCAGTTCAACCGACGGATTTAAACCTTGCAGTTTAGAGCCAACATAAAGCGTTGATTGCACCAATATGCGAATCTCATTTTCTTGCCACACCTTAAGCATATCAATGTAGTTCTGGTAGATATGGTCGACATCATAACCCTGAGCTAAATCGTTTATCCCTGCCATAAAACACACCAGCTTTGGCTTCACATTCAACGTGGTATCAATACGGCGCAACATGCCAGTTGTGGTGTCACCCGCTAAGCCACGGTTGACCATCGAAACATCGCGAAAGATATCCGCCCACGGGGCCCATTCGGTGATCGAATCACCAAACATGACTAGGTCTGCACTTGGGGAAAAATGGCGGTGATTATCTGATGTCATGATGTAACGACTCATACTGTGGCCTCGTTGCTGAATCTCAGACTGAAGAGCGACTGCCTTGAGGATCTCGCTATCTGGAGTGGCGCTATCAAATTGAGCTAGCAATCCTTCGATATGAGGCTTAAAAGGGCTAAGACGAGTACTCAGTTGATGATGTTCTTTAAGGGAAGATAACCTCTCTAGTAATGCATACAAAGAGCAGTTTTGACCAACTTCTTGGAATAACTGATAGAGATCGAGGACAGAGTGTTGCTGTAGCGCGGCAAGTAATTGCTTGTCTTCCATGGTGTTATCTAACCCTTCAATTATCTGATGATGAACTCAAGATAATATCCGATTGCGTACGGGATAGATAACACTAGAAGCAGAGAATTACTTTTCTTTGATCAGCAGGTGATTACGGTTATCACGGCTTTTCTTAATCAGCTCGTTGCTCTCATCCATTTCATCTGACTTAGCAAGGCGATCATAAAGCAGCACGTTAACTGTTGCAGCCAAGTTCATGCAGCCAACCGTTGGTACGTACACAACATGATCGGCTCTGTCGGCGACATCTTGAGAAATAGAGCCGTCTTCAGGGCCAAAGATATAAATGGCATTTTCTGGGTGTTTAAAACGCGGTAGTGGTGTTGCACCTTCTGCGAGTTCTACGCAAACGATCTTAGTTTCTGGATCAAGATTGTCTAAAAACGACTCAACACCAGTCAACGGGATAGTACGCGCAGCACTCTTAGTATCGGTGTGGAATTTTGCGGCTTTTTCGTAGCGTTGCCCTGTGTATTTAACTTCGTCGACTTGGTAACAACCAGCCGCACGCATAACAGCACCAACGTTTGTCGGGCTCTTTGGGTTAGTTAAACCAATAGTCACATGGCTTTTGTTCATGAATCTTTCTCACTTAACGAATAGACATAGCAGGGTGCTACAAAGCGTCGCATTCTAACAAAGCAGCGTCGAATTCAAAAGCATCGATACAAACTCACTTTTTCGCGCTTAAGCCTCTAGTTGCAAGGCTTCTCACCCCAAAAACCTAACCGTCATCATATTTATAAAACAAAAACACTCTAGGATAACAATTAAACAACAAGCCCATTTACATTTTGAAACCACATTAATAATGTGTTGAAAATTACATGAGACAATCACACAGGAAGCGTGACATGACCCTAACCATCAAAAACCGCCTTTATATTCTCTCTTTTATTCCACTGCTACTGATGGCAATTGGGATGATGAGCGTGACGTATATGAAGAGCACCGAGCTAACCGCACAACAAGTAGAATCGACGCGTAGCAATATGATGGCGATGAAAGAAAAGGAACTTAAAGCGTATCTGCAAATGGCTCAATCTTCTATTAGCCCGTTCTTGGAAAGAGGTGCAACATTAGAAGAAGCCTTACCGACATTAAGAACTCTCGAATATGGCGAGTCTGGCTACATCTTTGGCTACGACTCTAAAGGCGTTCGAGTAGTTGTTGGGCAAAATAACGATGGCATTGGTAAAAACTACTACGACCTGCAAGACAAAAAAGGCAACTACCTGATTCGTGACTTGATCAAGAACTCAAAGCTTGGTGAGTTCACCACCTACTACTTTCCAAAACTTGGTCAATCAGAAGCTCTACCGAAACTGAGCTACTCGATATTCGTTCCCCAGTGGGACTTGATGCTAGGCACAGGTTTTTATACTGACGACATCGATGCTGTAATCGCAGAGATGAAAGAGAGCTCGAATGTCGCGTTACAAAGCTCATTGACGGCGATCGCTATATTCTGTGGTTTGATTGCCCTAGTAGTTGCTGCGTTTGCCGTTGCCGTCAACCGCACAATCATGCGACCACTCGAGCAGTTTGATCGTTCAATCAGCGCATTCGCGAGTGGCGAAGCCGATTTAACCGCTCGAATGGAAACCTTCAAAGCGCCTGAGTTCACTAAGCTCAGCGAGAACTTCAACGCCTTCGTGGCAAGCCTTCAAACCATCATTCGCAGCGTAAGCGATGTCGGTCAGCAAGTCGTAGCCGAGACATCTAGCATGTCTTCTCGCGCTGCGCAGGTCGACGAGATTGCTACTGGGCAACGTGAAGAGACTGAACAAGTTGCAACGGCGATGACTGAAATGACCACAACGGCGCAAGAGATCTCGAGCAACGCTAGCCAAGCGGCGGATTCCGCTAAACTTGCAGAGGGCAATGCCAAAGAAGCGCAACAGATAGTAAACGCCGCTGCAGATTCGGTGGCAGGCCTAGCGAGCGAAGTATCAGAAGCCAACACTGTCGTGTCTCGTTTAGAAGGTGATGTGCAGAATATCTCCTCTTCGTTGGCGGTCATCCAAGACATTGCCGAGCAAACTAACCTACTCGCGTTGAATGCCGCGATTGAAGCTGCACGTGCAGGCGAACAAGGTCGTGGGTTTGCTGTGGTTGCCGATGAGGTTCGTAAACTGGCAAGCCGTACTCAAGAAAGCACTGGCGACATTCACAAGATGATTGAGCAACTTAAAGCTGCCTCAGATGCTGCTGTGAAAGCGATGGATTCAAGTCAAAACCGAAGTGCGCAAACCGTGGAAGAAGCGAATGCCGCAGCCAAAGCACTGGCGAAGATCCAAGCGTCGATTGATACCATCATGGACATGAACTCGCTTATTGCGACAGCCACTGAACAGCAAAATATTGTAGGACAAGAAATATCTCAACGCATCGTGGTGATTTCTGACCAAAGCTCACAATCGGCAGAACTCGCGAATCAAAACCGTACAGGTAGCCAAAACCTCAACAGTCGTGCAAATGAGCTGTATCACTTGGTGGATCGCTTCACCGTCTAATACATTTTCGGTCTAGTAAGCCGTAATCAAACGATAATTAATCCTAAAACACGTCGGGCTTCAGAATCTCTATTCTGAAGCCCGTTTTTATCGGTGGAGGTTTTAAGCCATACACTAATCCAATTGCTCAGAAAGGAAGTCCACCAGCAGGCGAACCTTTGAAGATAAGTTGCGGTTCTGAGGATAAAGCGCCCAGATCCCTTCTTTGTCATCTCGATAATCGGACAGCACCTCAACCAACTCACCAGAATCAAGGTCTTCACTCACATAGTATTCAGGCAACTGCACCAAGCCAATGCTCTGCTTAGCTGCGTCTAACAAGGCTAAACCACTGTTGCACTTAATGCGTCCGTTAACACGAACTGAGCGAGGGCGTCTATTTTCTTTGAAACGCCAATGTTCAAATCCACCGACTAAACATTGGTGATTATTTAATTCTGATAATGTATGCGGCTCGCCATAACGTTCAATATATTCAGGGCTTGCACATACATAAAGTTGGCGTTGAGACAGCCTCTTTGCCACAAGGCTTGAATCTTCCAAGCGGCCAAGACGAATCGCAACATCAACACCCGAATCGATAAGATCGAGCTTTTGATTGGTCAGCATCAGCTCAAGCTCTACTTGCGGGTGAAGCTTTAAGAATTGATGCAGTATTGGGGCGAGTTGGCGCTCACCATAAGTCACAGGCGCGGTGACTTTCAGTAAGCCTTTGGGTGTGGATTGCATCTGCGTGACCGCAAGCTCAGCAATTTCTAAACCTTCGACCAACAACTTACATTGTTGGTAATAGAGTTGCCCAGCCTCTGTAAGAGACACCTTTCGAGTCGTTCGATTGAGCAGTTTCACTGCGAGTCGTTCTTCGAGGTTTGCTACTCTACGACTGATTTGAGCCACCGACGTAGCGAGCTTCTGCGCCGCACCAGTAAAGCTTTCACGCTCTGCCACTGCAACAAACTCACTTACCCCTTCCCAATTGGCCATGCCTTTACCTTATGCTGAACTTTGGTTACCCATACAGTGTATTGAAGTTAGATATCAGTGTCACCTTGCTTGATATGCGCTGTGCATTAATCTTCGGCACCTATAGTCATTCCCTTACAGAACCATATTTTTGTCCTAACATTAACCTCATCCCCTATTGCTAGGGTGAGAATCTCTAAAACACTGGTACAACAAAGTAAGGTATCCCTTTGAAGAAGTTAATCATACTTGCATCAACTCTTGTACTCAGCACCACTGCGTTTGCAGCAACTAAAACAACAATTCAAGAAACAACGCTAAAATCTGATACATTTGTTACTGAAGCGGAAGCATACGATGCAGGCACCAACCTTATGGATGAGTTAAGCGCAAAAACACCTTTTGAGCTTTCAAGAGAACTGCCACAGTTCCAACAGACAACCAAATACGATTCGTTCAAGATTGATGATGCAAATATGGAAGTGAAAAAGATCACTAACATGAACGGCGACATCCACTACCAAGCGAACGTAAAAGTGGACTACCGTTACACATACAAAGACGGTCTTAGCAGCTAACACTGAGTGATTGATCAGGTCTAAAAACTGATCACCTAGTCAAAAAGAAAGTCCGCACTCATAGAGTACGGGCTTTTTTTCGTTCAGCGCTGATTAATGGAATTCAAACGAGCAACCATTATCGGCTCATATGCGTCTGTCTAATTTTGAAAATTACACTTCAAACTGAGACACAAGGCTATCTAGCGCTTCACACTGTTCAGCCAATGCCATACATGCATTTTCTGCGCTGCTTGCCATCTCAACCATTTGCATGGTGCTTTCAGCGATGCGTTGAACATTCTTATTCACTTCTTCAGACACTTGAGACTGTTGCGAAGCCGCCGTAGCAATTTGTGTGTTCATGTCATTCATCTTGCCAATTGAGTTTCGAATCTCACTCAATGAAGACGCTGCAGTTCCTGCTTGAACAATGGTTTTCTCGCCACTCACTTTGCTTTCAGTCATCACGCCAACCGCATGTTTAGCCCCCACTTCTAAGCGTTCAATCATTGATTGGATTTCGCCTGTACTGTCTTGAGTTTTGCTCGCAAGCGCACGAACTTCATCAGCCACAACTGCAAAGCCACGACCTTGTTCACCCGCTCGTGCCGCTTCAATTGCCGCATTCAAAGCAAGTAGGTTGGTTTGCTCTGCAATGCCTTTGATCACACCAAGGATTGAGGCAATGTTCTTCACGTCTGTGTCCAGCTCTTGAACAACACCGCCCGCGTTCTCGATATCTTGCGCAAGGCGTTCAATCGAAGTCACGGTCAAGCCAAGCGTGGTGTCTGCCGATTCCACTTCATGATTGGCAACATTACTGGCGGTTGCCGCATCTAATGCATTACCACTCACCACTTCACTGGTTGCTTGCATCTCATGAACCGCCGCCGCGACTACTTCACTTTCACGCTGTTGGTTCGATGAAAATTCAGCAACACTTTGCGTTAACGATTTAATGTTTTCCATCTCAGCGCGTACCGCATTCGATGTAAAAATAACTTGTTCGACGGTGACATGGATCTTGCCAACAAACTGGTTGAAAGCAGAACTTAAACGAGCGATCTCATCATTACCTTCGACCTTCATACGTTGAGACAAGTTACCGTCACCCGATGCGATCTCATTCATCGCTTTCTCTACGTTCTGGATTGGCTGAACGATAAACCGATTGGATAACCACATAGCGAAAAGCGCAGCGAAAACAGCGACCGCCATACCCACTTCAATGATCAACTTACTTGATTCGATAGAGTCAGCAGCTTGCTGGCGAAGCTCTTTCTGCTTTTGTTCAATCAGGGTTCTGATATCACGAAGCTGAACACGAATGATTGCAAACTCAGCGTCTAATGCTGGCGAGTAATTGATGTTGTATTGGTATGCGCTGGCAGGGTCTGCAAACATTGGTTCATGCAGCACCACCCACTTGCTCATCGCGTTAACAAGCTTTGATAACTCGCCACGTGAAGATGGATCCAACACGCCCGCTTGATACAAGGTTTCGACACTTTGAAAACGAGGAACCGCTTTGTAAGCGTTGTCTTTAAATTCAAACTTTTGGTACTCGACCGCCGCTTGGTCTTTCGCAAGCAACAGACCTTGTGCCGAAGCGATGATTTGGTAGATATCGCGGTAGCCATCTTCTAGGTTATCTAGCACTGGCTGAACCACATTATTGAGCTCATTATTAATCGCAGCTTGAGCATTTGATCTGATAACGTTGAGCACAGTAACGGTAGAAAAAACAATCACAATCACCAACAGCGGGATCGCGATTTTACTCTTAATCGAAAGATTATTGATATTCATTGGGATTAATAACCACACTTCAAATAGGGATGCGCGCGCAATATACAGCACACATATGAAATCCCGCTAAGCTTTTGTGAGCTTCATCTCATAGCAAACGATACCGTAATTCGTGTGATGTTTTTTCAATCAAAGGTTAACTTTCGACGGCTAAAATACTCTCTGATTTAGACTTATTTGCCGCTGATACGCGCAAATACTGGAGAAGTGTTAGAAATAACACCATAATGTAGGGCTCTAAAATAAGTAGGTAAGAACATGAAAATTTGTGGTGTTGAAATCAAAGGTAACGATGCAGTCATCTGTCTTCTTTCTCTATCAGATGGTGTATTTAACATTCCTGATTGCCGAGTTTCTAAGGTTGCGATTAGCGACGCAAACGACACACAGAATATGAAAGACTTTCAATTCTCTTTTGCAAAGTTAATGGAAGATTACCAAGTAGAAAAAGTTGTAATTCGCCAACGTCAGACTAAAGGCAAATTTGCTGGCGGTGGTTTCGGCTTCAAACTTGAAGCAGCAATTCAGCTAATCGACGGCCTAGATGTAACCGTTGTGTCTCCAGCTGAAATCAAAGAAAGCCTTAAGCGCAACCCTCTTATGATGAAGTTCAAAGAGACCGGCCTTAAGCAATACCAAGAAGCACCGTTTACAACGGCTTACGCTTGTTTGATGAAACGCTAGTCATCAATCGCTAGCGAAAAAATGAGTAAAAAAAGAGCCTGCATCGTCAGGCTCTTTTTTTGTTTCTAGTCATCGACTTTAAGTAGAGTGAGTTTTGGTATACAAACTACCGCTGTAACACTGTTCGTCTGCGAACCTTAATCCATTCTGGCTTCCTCACCACCAAATAAACTGCAGCTGCCGACAACGCAAAGCCCATTGCGCCATAGATGTCGAACGACTCACCGAAAATAAGCCAAGCTTGAATTGCTGTCGTCGGTGGAACTAAGTAAAACACTGAGGCCACACTTGAAGATGCACCGTGTTCTACCATGTAAAGCAACAATAATATGGCAACACAAGACAGAACAACCACCAGCCAGATTAGAGTTAGCGTGAATTCTACAGTCCAGTTTACCTGCATGGTTTCATAGCGCATTGCGAACGGCAGAAACAACGCCGCAGAAGCCAAGTATTGCACCATCGCACCGCCGACCATATCTGTCCCCTGACAGAAGCGCTTCTGATACAGAGTGCCGCAGGTAATACCCACCAAAGAAACCAAACACAATAATGTTGCCAAGCCTTTTTGGTCGTCTGACTGCCATTCAATATTACCCATCAACACCAAACTAATACCCGCAAAACCAAGCGCTAATCCCAACCACTGTGCAAAATTAAAACGCTGCGAAGTACAGCTGATCATAATCAAGGCGGTCAGAATCGGTTGTAAGCCAACAAGTAGAGAGCTCAACCCGGCGGGCATACCCATATCAATCGCCAGATAGGTGCCACCAAGGTAGAAACCATGAATCAAGATGCCAACCACACTTGCGTGGAAGAATGCTCGACCACGAGGAATACGACGCTTAAGGATTGCAATCAAAACCAAGAACAGCGCCACGTTGGCCACCATCCTCAATGAAAGTAATGTTGCGGGTTCCGCGTATTCCACACCAAGACGTGCGCCGACAAAACCTGACGACCACAATATTACAAACACAAACGGAATCATTTTAATCAGCATTACAAACCTCTGGTCAACTATTCATCAATGCTGTTACCTTAGTTGGGTACAGATAACTAATAAAGATACAGATATAACACTTTATATGGTTACAGATTGAGAGTGTGCAACGAGGGAGAAACACGTGGAAGCAGAACTCAGCGGCAATAAATACCTTGCTACCGAACAACATATTAAGGCTCAGATCGATAAGGGACTTTTTCATCCAGACGATCGTCTTCCCTCAATCCGTCAATTAAGCGAACAGCTTGGTGTGAGTAAAAATACCGTGATTCGTGCCTATCAAGAACTGGAGGCGACAGGCTGGGTTTATTCTGTGCCTAAATCAGGCTATCGCGTGAAAGCACCGAGCACCACCAGCTGGGATGCATCAAGCCAACCTCAAAAAGTCGATCTATTGTCTGTCACTAAATCGGTACTCTCTCGTCCAAAAGGTCGTCTGAAACTATTGGCAGGCTCCGCGCACCCGAACATCAACAATCCTGCGATTCGTAGCTTGTATGCCGAGATTGGCCGTCACAGTCGATTACAAACTCAACTTCCCGGTTATTACCAATTACCCCCCGGCGACGAGCAATTAGTAAAGCAATTGTTAAAGATCACTCATGATCTTGGTGTGCCTGCGGGATCGAAAGAGATTGCGATTACTCATGGTGCTCAACAGGCGATCAGTTTGGCTTTACGTGCGCTCACCAAGCCCGGTGACATCGTGGCGGTCGAGTCACCGTGTTACTTCGGCAATCTACTTTTACTTGAATCGCTTGGCTTACAAGCCCTTGAAATACCAAGCAGCGTTAGCCACGGTATTGACATTCCTTCGCTACAAAGTGCACTGGATAAATGGGAAGTGAAAACCTTACTGCTAACACCAAACTTTACCAACCCAACCGGCTCAAGAATGCCATTGGCGAATCGAAAAGCATTACTGGAGATCACCGGATCTTTACCAATTATCGAAGACGATGTGTTCGGTAGCTTGGCATTCGACACACCAATCGCGAGCCTCAAAGAGCTTGATGATCAAGATAGAGTCATCTACGTCAACTCACTGTCTAAAACATTAGACTCACGCTTGCGAATCGGTTGGTTACTGTCTGGGCGCTACCAACCTTTGGTCGAAAAGTACCTTTTATGCGACAACATGGGCAGCTCAAATCTGATGCAATCCGCTGTGGGTCAATTTCTCACTACCGGCAAATATCGCAGTCATTTGTCTAAGATGAAGCGGCTCTACCAAACCAATCAAAAGCAATTCCAAAGCCTGTTAATACAAGCACTAGATAGCTACCCACACCTTGTCGGGCAATACCACCTATCAAAACCGGAAGGCTCTTTTTTAAACTGGATAACACTGCCTGAATCGGTCGATAGCTACGCGGTCTATCAAGATTGTTTGAAGCATAAATTGGGGATCTTACCCGGAACAGTATTTGGCACCAACGACCAATATAAACACTGTCTGCGCTTCACTGTCGCCAACATTGAAGAGAGCAAAGAGTGGAAAGAAGGGCTTGTGACACTAGCGAAGATAATCGCTAGGCACGTACGTTAGGTAACCTTGTTAATTCCATATTCAACCCAAACAACAAAGCCCCACTCAACTGAGCGGGGCTTTCATCATTATCATATCTTGAGTTGCTTAAATACGATGGTTAGTTAAATGCGATTAACCTTGCCAAGCGAACTGTTCAAATACTTTGTCGACTGGCGTTTTAGCAACGTGGTTTACGTAATTACTGATCACTTTCTGAGACAGGCCAAGAATCACTTCTAACACTTGTTGTTGACCGTAGCCCGCTTCGAAAAATGCTGCCATTTCACTTTCAGGCACATTGCCGCGGTTACGCACCATGCTCAGCGTAAAATCATGCAGTGCTTGCAATTTTTCAGTGGGTAGAGCCGTGCGATTACGCAGTGCTTCGGTGATTGCAGGATCAACCTTCATTGAATGTGCGATACCTGTGTGCGCTGGAACGCAGTAGTGACATTCGTGTTCAACGTTGATGGTTTGCCAAACAACCGTTAGCTCTTCAGCATCGAAAGATGAATCACTAAACGCCTGATGAAGCTGAGTGTAAGCCTTAAGTGTGTTTGGAGATTCAGCCAACACACCAAACAAGCCCGGCACTCTGCCCATCTGCTTTTTAGCGCCCTCAAGAATAGGTTGGCTTTGCTCTGGCGCGGATTCTACTGAGTGAATTTTGAAGTTGCTCATTGCTCTATCCCTATCAATTTTCGGTTCTAAAGTTATTCAATCACGGAGCAATTAATGAATGTTCTCCGTTGGTGTGAAAACAATATAGATCAAACAAGAACGATCGTTCAAATGTTATTTTGAACAGTTGTTCAATTTATACATTGAAGCCAGAAGAATGTCTTCGTTCATAACAAGAAAGCCCAACAGGCAACACCTGATGGGCTTTCTCTTTTTCTCAATTTTTTTGCAAGCGGCTACCAATATTCTGCGTGGGCCAAGCCTTTAACACAGCTCGACTTGCCACTTGTTACTTTAATTTCACCACCAGTCAACGATTGAGCCAACCAACCGTGAGAGAAACTCAATTCAAAGGGCGCAGGGACCTGCTCAACGGTAATTTGCTCAAAGCCCACTTTTGAATAGTAGTTAGGATCACCGTACGTCACTGCAAGCTCAATACCCTGCTCTTTTAGGAGCTGCAAACCGGAGTTAATCAGGCTCTGACCAATACCACGCTTTTGCACCTGAGTGCTCACCGCGACTGGCGAAAGCAAATATGCCTTGGTTTCATCATCAAATGAAAGCGGCGTAAAGATAATCGCACCCACAATCGTGCTATCCGCATCCGACTCACTAGAATCGTCTTCAACAACAAAGCAAAATAGCTCTGTCGGAGCTGTGGTCGTTAAAAGATCGTTGGCAAGCTCACCCAAAGTTTTACCTTCGTTCTCACCTTCTGAATCCGTAAAGGTTTGAGTGAAAACTTGAGTGATCGTTTCGATTTCATTTGAATTATATTGCCTAAATTTCATGGTGTTACTCATTTACTTTAATTTCTTTAGCACAAAGAACTGATAATCAAAATCACGTTGTTCAGAACCTTTCGAAGGCTCTTGACCCAAACCGTTCTTTGATGTGCTGCTATCGAAAAATTGTTTAACTTCATTGTCGCAATCGACGAGCGCTTTTGAGTTCGGCATCGTTGCTTTAAGCGCTTCTATTCGCTTTTGAAAGGGCTGGTAATACGCAAGCCAACCAGCGTCACTCATTGCAAAGTGATCCAAAACTTCATAACCCGCTGCTTTTGCCTGTTTAATACGCTCGGAAACCGTCGTCATGTCCGGGTACTCTTTCTGCCAGAACGCTTTGCTCGATTCGTTAGGTTGTTCGGTATTCCACACCAAATCATTAACGACCAATATGCCGTCATCACTGAGTAAATTTCGCCACTGCTTTAGCGCCTTTTCAACACCCATGATGTAAGCGCTGCCTTCCGACCAAATTAGGTCAAACGACTTAGCTTCAAACGGCAGATCCATCATGCTCGCGCATACGGTTTTGACGTTGCTTTCTAAGCCAAGAACCTGTCCTTGCTGAGTCAGAACATCTAAACTCGGTTGATCATTATCTACCGCCGTTATTTGCACATCCACTTGATGTTCTACTAAGGCTTTCGCTAACACAGAGGTGGCAATACCTTTACCACAACCGATCTCAAGCACACGTTTAGGAGAAACCGAAACGTGTACCAACGCCGCTAAAGTATCTTCCGCTGTTCCTGGCCCTAAACGCTGTAAACCCTCAAAGATCACCTCAAAATCCGCCATGTACTGGTCATGATCGTTCATGTCTTTTGAAAGCCATTTCAGTCGCAGTGCTTGCTTCTCATCAAAGCCTTGCTTAATGAGCCAATCGAGATGCGCATCAGGCGCCACCTTGTCCATCGATTCATGCCAATCTTGCAAACCACTCTCGCCTAACAAGGCCGATAAAAGATCTCTCGAACGCTGTTTCTGAGCGATCTCTTCGTCCAATTGTTCGAGTCGGTTTTGTAACAAGGAGCGGTCAACCTTGGCATCCAAACACGCCTGACACTCTTTCAACGTCAGTCCACCCGCTTGTAACTGCTGCAACAATTTCACACGCTGCAAGTCGCGTTCGGAATAACTTCGATAACCATTATTGGTGCGTTGAGCTTCTATCAAACCCAACTTTCCATAGTACAAAAGCGTTGAACGGCTCATGCCAACGAGCTCCGCTAATTCAGATATGCGATACATCCACTTCTCCCTCATTTCAGTAGTAAAGATAAACTATGAAGTTGTAGTCAGGTCAACAGAATTTTCGACACTTTTCTCGTTCTTTACCTATTTACCTTCAAATTGATAAAGCGATCTGAGCGTGTCTTTTACCCATAGAACGGTTAGTCATCGACATTGCCTGAACGGGATTCAGGAAAGGAGAAGTATTAAACTTGATGAATTGAAAACAATTAGCTCATAAACATACTTCTTTTTAACTGAATTTTGCCAATTTCTAAATCATTCAATAATGGACGAACGTTAACTAAACGATAAATAAACTCACCGAGTGAATACTTAAATCAACCACACATATACACCAGAAATTCCTGCTTAAATTTTTTAGAAAAATTCAAAATTTATTAGAAATTAACCCCTAACTTTACTGAGTATTTTGTTAGTCTTGGAAACAATTATTTACAATCCAAACAAAATTTAATTGGATCGCTTGAGGTTGTTTTTCTTGAATATGAAATTATTCGGCAGTTCTTTGATTCTGTCAGGAACTGCATTAGGGGCTGGCATGCTCGCTATTCCCATGGTGTTGGCCCAATTTGGCTTCATGATCAGCTCAGTGCTGATGCTACTTATCTTTATCGGCACCACATACTCTGCACTCCTCCTGGCAGAAGCATGCACTAAAACTAAAGACAACAGTGGCATGAGCAGTGTTGCTTACCTCACTCTGGGCAGCAAAGGTAAACACTTTATCAATGCACTCTTTTACCTGTTGCTAGTATGCATGTTGATCGCTTATATCTTGGGTGTCGGTGACATCATTCATAAGCTACTGCTCGACGTTGGTGTCGATGTATCAGCATCCGTTGCGTATACCATTTTCAGCCTATTGATGGGTGCTATCGTCGTCTCGGGCAAGTCTTATATCGACAAACTGAATCGCGGGCTATTCATCTTGATGGTCGTGATGCTGTTTATCGTTATCGCGTCATTATTTAGCAACATTCGCCTTGATTACCTAACTCAAACCAGCCAATACACGGCCAACGACGTGGTGCAATACAGCGCAGTTATCTTTACTAGCTTTGCCTCTATGGTGGTGATCCCGTCACTGGTTATCTACAACCGTGAAGCAACTCAAAAGCAGATCCGCAATATGATTCTGCTAGGCTCAGTGATTCCATTAATTTGCTACCTAACTTGGTTATTCGCGATTATCGGCAACCTTGGCACAGACGCGATAAGCCAGTTCCACAATATCTCTGAGTTGATCTCTGCGTTCAGCGGCCAATCTGCTTGGTTGAAAGTGGTGATCGCTCTGTTCTCTGCTCTGGCCTTGGTGACTTCTTTCCTCGGCGTGTCGATGGCGCTTTACGACCAAAACAAAGATGCGGTGACCAACAACAAAGCGTTGGCTTATGCGCTAACCTTCATCTTACCTTTGGTATTAGCTGAGTTGTTCGCTAGCCAGTTTGTAAGCATGCTGGACTATGCAGGCATGGTCCTGGTGTTCCTAGCTATCTGGGGCCCACTCGCAATGGTAGTTAAGGTTCGCAGACCTGACTTCCCTCACCTACAAACCGAAGGCAGCTACACAGCAGCCGGTGGCGACACGGCATTAATGGCGACATTTGGTTTTGGTGCGTTGATTTTCGTGTCTTGGTTTATGGGTTAACTATTCACTGAGTAATATACCCAAACTAAGACCAGAAAGAGCAGCGTTGGCTGCTCTTTTTTTATGCCTAATTTCCCTACCCACGTTATTCCTTCCTCCTTATCGACACACATCGTCAGAGACATTCAAACAACGTATTTAGAAACAATAATTTAGATAAACAACTCGTCATATTTAGATCTCAGCACCAGCTCAAAACACCATGTTCTATGATCATATAAAGTAACTGCGTTGCTGATACATCTGATAGTTAGATCACAAAACAACCCCAATGGTATTGTATTGGTATTATATTTTGGAATACCATCATTCGCGTACCCTACAGTACTAAAGGACATAATAATGAAATCGAATAACTTCAAACTGTCTTCAATGATGTTCATTGAATGGTTTATCTGGGGAGCATGGTTTGTTCCCCTATGGCAAATACTCAATACCAATGGATTCACACCAACTGAGATCGCATGGTCTTACGCATGTACCGCGATCGCCGCGATCATTTCACCGATCTTAGTTGGTTCAATCACCGACCGATTCTTCGCTGCACAGAAAGTACTTTCTGTGATGTTGATAGCAGGTGCAGGTTTGATGTACTTAGCGGCTCAGCAAACCGAGTTCGCCACCTTCTTCCCACTACTTTTGCTTTACTCACTGACCTACATGCCGACGATTGCACTGACCAACAGCATTGCTTTCTCTAACGTTGAAGACGTAGAACGTGACTTCCCGCGCATTCGTGTTATGGGTACGATCGGTTGGATTGCGTCAGGTATCGCTATCGGCTTCCTACCAGGTTGGTTAGGCTATGGTGATATTTCATCAAGCAATATCCCACTTATTCTGACCGCTTTAGCATCTTTGGCTCTGGGTATCTTCGCGCTAACACTGCCAGATACACCACCGAAAAGTACCGGTAAACTCAGCCTTAAAGTGATGCTTGGCCTAGACGCTATCGTGCTGCTAAAAGACAAAAACTTCCTAGCATTCTTCGTTTGTTCTTTCATGTTCAGCATGCCTCTAGCGTTCTACTACATCTTCGCTAATGGCTACTTAACTGAAGTAGGAATGAGTAATGCGACAGGTTGGATGACGCTGGGTCAGTTCTCTGAAATCTTCTTTATGCTGGCACTACCATTCTTCACAAAACGATTTGGTATTAAGAAGGTATTACTTCTTGGTCTATTTACTGCCGCGGTTCGTTATGGATTCTTCGTTTACGGTAGCGCAGACACTTGGTACCTCTACTCACTGCTGTTCGCAGGCATCCTATTGCACGGTGTGAGCTACGACTTCTACTTCGTAACGGCTTACATCTATGTCGACAAAAAAGCACCGGCTCACATGCGTACCGCTGCGCAAGGCCTTATCACATTAGGTTGCCAAGGTATTGGTAGCTTGCTCGGTTACCGCTTAGGTGGCGTGTTGATGGAGAAGATGTTTGCTTACGACGAACCACAGAATGGCCTGACATTTGATTGGGCTGGTATGTGGGGCTTCGGAGCCATCATGATCGCCATCATCCTAGTCATCTTTATGTACTTCTTCCGTGAACCAAACGGCGAGATCAAAGAGATTAATATCGACAACAAATCAGATGGAACCCCATCAGAGCAAACTCCAGTAGAAAAAGCTCAAGCGTAACTTTATACCTGCTCGGTCTCTCTCCTAGCTTCTGACTGAGCAGCTTTTAGATAACCTATTTTTGGTGAAGTAAGATGAACATTTCAAAACAAGACAGAATTTTAGGCACATTTTATGGTCAAGCACTGGGTGATTCGATGGGAATGCCATCAGAGCTTTGGCCAAGAAGCCGAGTAAAAGCGCATTTTGGTTGGATTGACTCATTCCTGCCGGGGCCTGCTGAAAACAACGCCGCTTGTTACTTCGATGCTTGCCAGTTCACGGATGACACCTCAATGGCGCTGGCTCTTGCAGACGCTATCATTGAATGCGATGGCGAAATCTCACCAGAGATCATTGCTCGTAACGTATTAAGTTGGGCTGAAGGCTTTGATGCATTCAATAAAAATATTTTCGGCCCAAGCTCGAAAGCTGCGATGCGCGCGATTAAAGAAGGCACTTCAATTGATGAGCTTGAAAACAACGGTGTAACTAATGGCGCAGCAATGCGTGTATCGCCAATGGGCTGCCTTATACCAACCACCAGCCTTGATACTTTTATCGACCAAGTCGCTCTGGCTTCAAGCCCAACACATAAATCAGACGTAGCGATTGCGGGTGCGGTTGCCATTGCTTGGTCTGTATCTAAAGCGATTGAAGGGCACAGCTGGAGCGCAATTAAAGACCAACTACCTGCGATTGCTAACGCAGCACAAACCAAGAAGATCACCACGTTCAGTGCTTCAATGGGCGCTCGTATTGAGCTTGCACTTATGGTGGCATCAGAAAACAGCGGCATTGAAGAACGCATGGAAAAGATCTACAACTTAGTCGGTGCAGGTGTAAGCACGATTGAGTCAGTTCCGGCTGCCATCGCAATGGTTGAGCTAGCACAAACCGATCCAAACCGCTGTGCAATTCTATGTGCCAACTTAGGCGGTGATACCGATACAATTGGTGCAATGGCAACTGCAATTTGTGGCGCATTGAATGGTATTCAAGCTATCGATGTCGAACTGAAAAAACAGCTCGATGACGAAAACCAACTCGACTTTACCGGTTACGCTGAAACCTTCCTACGCTTAAGAGAGATTAAGGAGCAAGGTTATGCCTCATAGTTCTTTAGTTCAGCTGATTCCAACTCTACAAAACAAGCGACAGTTGTGCCTAATCGGCGCTGCCGTGGTCGATATCGTGACAGAGACACCTGCGCTACCGAAACGTGGCACTGATGTCGAGCTCACAGAGAAAGGCATTCATGTCGGCGGTTGCGCTCTCAACATCGCGATTGCTTTAAAAAAGCTCGGCGTTGAATCTATTAATGCTCTACCGATTGGCCAAGGTAAATGGGCGGACATCATCACTGCCGCGATGGCAGAGAAAGGCCTAACAAGTAGCCTGCAAGATCCAAGTGGCGACAATGGTTGGTGCTTAGCGTTAGTTGAACCCGATGGCGAACGTACTTTCCTGTCCGTCAGTGGCGTTGAGAACAACTGGAATCAACAAGCGCTTGAACAACTCAAGCTTCAAGACAATGCGATCATCTACCTTTCGGGATACCAGTTGTCTTCAGCTTGTGGAGAACAAATCGTTACTTGGCTTGAAACACTGCCAAGCGGTATTGAACTATTCATCGATTTCGGTCCTCGTATTGGAGACATTCCAACACCATTATTTGATCGCCTAATCAAGCTGAAACCGACCATATCTTTAAATCGCCAAGAAGCCGAAGTGCTCGGTATGCAAGAGATAAACGCGTTTGTAGAACAATGGCATAACCAGTATGGCTGCCCACTGATTCTGCGTATCGACAGTGATGGTGCTCTGTTCGCTACTCAAGATGGCTACGGGAACGTTGCACCATTTAAAGCGACCGTGGTAGATACTATTGGCGCAGGTGATACCCATGCGGGTGGCGTGTTAGCGGGCTTGGCTTCTGGCTGGGAACTGCCTGACGCGATCTTACTTGGCAATGCGGTTGCGTCTTATGTGGTGAGTCATGTGGGCGGCGACTGCGCACCAAGCGTTGACGAGATAACTCACTACCTTAACCAATACTAATTCCTGTTAAGTCATGTAGACACAAGGCTCAGTATTACTGGGCCTTTTTGTTATGCCTGTCTTTCTTCTATCTAGCTTTTTTGGCCTTTCTAATATGAATCATTCTTCTGTTATGAACCGTTTTTCCAATGCAAATAACAAAGCAACGAGGATTCTGCTTGCGAGCTGTGGGATCAACCTTTGTATCGGCGTGCTCTATACCTGGAGCGTTTTTAAGAACTCGCTACTAGAACTCGGTTGGAACAACACTCAAGCCTCGATGCCCTACACCATCACTATAATCACCCTTTCATTGGCACTACTCATTGCTGGTCGTATTCAAGATAAAATCGGCCCACAAAAAGTATTAATGGTGGGTTCTTTTATGGCTGGCGCGGGAATGATCTTGGCGAGCCTCTCCCTAACGCCTTGGAACCTTAATGTGAGCTTTGGTCTAGTCACTGGTGCCGGTATTGGATTCGCTTATGCGTGTTTGAATCCAACCGCGATGAAGTGGTTTCACTCTTCTCAAAAAGGTATGGTCAATGGGTTACTCGCCACTGCATTCGGGCTGGCTGCTATTTACTTGGCACCTCTTACTAGCTATCTAATCTCAGAATTCGGTCTAGAGCAAAGCCTTCAAATACTTGGGGCAGGTTTGATTCTTATCGCCTTTCCACTGGCCTGTTCTATCAAGAATCCGCCAAAGGGCTATGAGCCTAAAGTCAGCTCATCACAGCCTGACGCATTAACCCCTGCATCAACGGCCAGCCGCAATTACATGTGGAAAGAAATGCTCGCCACCAAACAGTTCTATTTATTGTGGTTCACTTACGCATTCGGCGCGGCCGCAGGTTTAATGATCATCGCCAACATCACCTCTATCGCTGCTGAGCAAGCCAATATCTTAGAAGGCGCGTATTTGATCGTGACTTTATCGATATTCAATTCGGCAGGCCGATTGATTTCTGGACTTCTCAGCGACAAGATTGGCGCATTGAAAACGTTAGCGATCGCACTGAGCCTGCAAACCATCAATATGCTGCTGTTCAGCCAGTTTGTTTCTAGCTCAGCACTAATGGTTGGTGCTGCGTTAGCGGGCATTGGGTACGGCACTTTATTAGCGGTATTCCCTTCAATTATGGCGGACTTATACGGCCTGAAAAACTTTGGTGCCAACTACGGTGTGCTTTATACCGCTTGGGGGATTGGCGGCTTTATCGGCCCTATCCTGGCGGCAATATCGGTGGATTGGTACGGCAGTTACTCGATCGCCTATTTGATCTGTGCTGTATTGGTGAGCATGGCTACGGTACTGACCTTCCGTGTCAAATCTATTTCTACAGAACCATGCAGCGAAAATGGGGGCGCCTCCAGTTACCAGTTGGGACGTTCAAGCTAACTCAATAACTCCCTGAGTGGTGGAATCTTTGTTTCGCCCTCAGATTTCACATTTCTATTAAGTGTGGACTCAGACTTCGGGTATACTTCGGTTAAATATAAAAGCTAAAACAGACCTTTATGAGCGCTTATCAACCACTGCTTACCTTGATTCAGGAACGAATCGACCAGAAAGATAAATCACCTCTGTATCTGAAGATTGCCGATTCAGTAAAGCTCGCGACTGAGCAACAAATGTTGAAGGGCGGTGACTTTATCCCAACGGAACGTGAATTCAGCGACAAGCTTGGTGTATCTCGAATTACGGTCCGCAAAGCATTGGATATTCTAGATAAGGAAGGTGTGATAGTTCGCTCTCGTGGTTTGGGCACTATGATCAGCGAGACTGTTGAATACTCAAGTAAAGAGGCGACAGGCTTCTCTCAGCAAGTAGTTCTAAAAGGCAAAAAACCCGACACATTGTGGATAAAGAAAGATGTGGTTCCTTGCTCTTCAGAAATCGCCAAGATGCTTAAAATTGCAGAGAACGATCAAGTCTTTCTATTAAAGCGCGTTCGTTACATCGACGAGCAAGCTGTCTCTATCGAAGAGTCTTACGTCCCTGCTCACCTGATCCACGATCCAGATGAAATTCAGCTGTCTCTTTACGATTACTTCCGCAGCCAAGATATCTCGCCGACAAAAACTCAGAGCCGAGTTTCCGCTAAGATGCCAACTGAAGAGTTTCTAGAAAAGCTTAACATCGACGAAACTGTACCTGTACTGCTCATCGAACAAACCGCTTACGATAAGAAAGGCGTTCCGATTGAATACAGCATCAACCGCTGTCGTGGTGATATGTATGTGTTTGTGAGTGAAGACTAACTCAAGATACCTTCCATAAGAAAGCCCGTGAATCCAGAGATTCACGGGCTTTTTAGTTTTGCTAATCAGATTTATTTGAACGCTTCTGGCTAGCTCTTAAACGTACTCGCAATATCTTTCAATGAAGCTGCTAACTGAGCTTGTTCTTTGGCTGTTGCAGCTATTTGCGTTGCACCTGTCGTAGATTCTGTCGACTTCTGCTCTACTGCCATGACGTTTTGAGCAATATCTTGAGTCACTACCGCTTGCTCTTCGGTAGCGGTTGCGATCTGCTCAGTCATGCTAAAGATCTCGCTCACCGATGCTGAGATACCTTGTAAGGTGTGTTCCACCTCTTTTGAATCCTCAACCGCTTTAGACGACATCTTCTGACTGTTATCAATCACATTAAACGCGGTTTGCACATCAGACTGTAACGAGCTGATGAAACCTTCAATTTCAGCTGTCGACTGCTGAGTACGCTGTGCTAACGTGCGAACTTCATCAGCCACTACCGCAAATCCACGACCTTGCTCACCCGCTCTTGCCGCTTCAATTGCCGCGTTCAATGCTAACAAGTTAGTCTGTTCAGCGACGGACTTAATCACATCAATCACACTGTTGATGTTATTACTGCTCTCGTGTAAGTGCGTGATCTTTTCCGCTAGATCATTAATTTCAGATGCCAGTTTTTCGATAGAGTGGTAAGAGTTTTGAACCGTACTCAAACCTTCTTGAGACTGCTCATCGACCAGTTTAGCGGAACTTGCTGTCTGCTGAGTTTTAGTCGCCACCTCATTTACCGTTGCTGATAACTCTTCTGTCGCCGTCGCAACCAAGCCAATTTGGTCTTGTTGTTGCACTAGCGTGTTCGAATTGTAGTGACAGGTTTGTGAGGTTTCTTCAGCGGCTGAAGCTAAGGTCAGACTCGACTGAGACAGGTTGTCGATAACGTTTGAAAACTTCTCTAGCGTTTCGTTGAGTGCCGAAGAGATCTGTCCAAGCTCGCTGTTGCCAACGAACTTAGCGCGAACTGTTAAGTCGTTGTCATTACGAACCTTAGACAACATCACTGTAAGATCTTTTACTCTCATCGTCAGGTCGCTGATCGCCTTATAGCTCACGAAGGTCGCGAACAAGGTTATCAAAGCAAACAGACCAATACTCATCATCATCGCAGACTGCGCCTCTGACATTTTTTTCTCTGTCAGTGCGATAAGCGACTCTGCTAGGCGGTTTTCTGTTTTCTTTAGCTGAACAATACGAGCGGTAGATTGCGAGAACCAGTACACAGGATCAACATCAAAACCGCTCATCTTAGATTCAGCCAAACCACGAAGCTTTTCTACTTCTGCCACCGAACGATCATTCAATTGCTGTTCAAAGAAACGAACGTTAGCTGGGTTACTCAATACCTCAAAGTTTGAGAAATAGGTATTTTGCTCAGTCACCAAAGAGATGAATTTAACCAACATGCCTGGGCCAAATTCATTTTTAGAGAAGGTATTATTTAGGACAGCACGCTCGATACCCGCTCGCTCTTTACCTTGTAAAAAGTTGTAGTAAGCGATGGTTTCAGTGGTGATGGCAGCATCAGAGCTAAGCTCAGCAATTAACGCCGATACGCTCAGCAGCTTTGCATTCAGTTTGGTGTAGTAACCCAAAGCTTCAGACAGAGGAATCGATTGAGAATCCACTCGATTTCGAATAGAAGTAATTTGATTTAGGCTTTGGCTTATTTCAGTGTTCAGCCGAGTGATCTGCGGTAAATCGATTTCAGCAGATTGCCAGTATTCGGTTTTCAGATTACGTCTATTATCTGCACTGGCTCTTTGTGCACGTAGTTCACTGACAAACTTAGTGCCCTGTGAGCCGATAAACCCAGCCGTCATTCCACGCTCTTTTTGTAACTCATGCACAAGTTCACTGTACACAACCGACAAACGGGTAAGTTGGTTTAATGAAGACAATTCACTGGTGGTTTCTACGCCTTTTGAAATCGCAGAAACGCTAAGCCATAGAAATCCCAAGATCGGTAAAATAAGCAAAGCGATGATTTTTTGCTTAAAAGACATATCGGTTAATTTCATTATCATTTCCCTAGCAGCTAACAAATCTTTTCAGTCATCTAACTCGCACACCCTTAATAAGATGCGCCTCAATTGTGACTGTATAATTATTCAACTTGATCAATGTGCATCAATTACCGTGCCACACAGATCGCGATGCGATGAAGGTAACATTTAACCTTACAAAATTCATTGATTTACCGATAAAACTGTTAGCTAAGCAACCTAACGATACCCAAAACACATGCGACAACATTTTATTGACGTAAGCGACTGAAATCTGACACACTTTAACTACCCAAAAGGGGTAGGCCTGCACCAATTATGTGCTCAGAGAAAACGATATATTCAGAACTAACTATAGATTCAACGCTCACCAGCGATTGATTCACAACTAATCAACTCCCTATTCTGCGCTGATTAACTGTCTATTCCTCGTTAACTAAATATGTATAATGCCGAATTGTCAAAGTAGAGATTCGCAATAAATATGCGACAACAACTGAGAGATATTGTATGGATTGTCCCGCTTGCGAAGAACATATCGGTTGGGAATGGGTAGAAGAAGCGGCTATTGAACCCAATGAGGAATTCGATTGTCCAGAGTGCGAAGCAACATTGATGTACACCATCGATGAAGGCACCTACTACGGCGCTCAGCACAAGACCGTAGAAGTTATTGATGATTAAGATTATTTCCTGATGATCTGGATGTTTTATTAACTCTTTGATGTTCTAAGCCTGCGCAAAGCAGCTAAACACACCTTTACTAGAACGAACGTTCAGCATAAAATATTGAACATATGTTCAGATTAATGAAGTAGATGTTATGGCCAAGACCGCTAAGTTCGATAGACAAGATGTAGTAGATAAAGCAACGAACCTGTATTGGGAAAAGGGCTTTCATGCGACTTCTATGCGCAACCTGCAAGACGTGATTGATATGCGTCCGGGCAGCATCTACGCGACGTTCGGCAGCAAAGAGGGTCTATTTAAAGAGACGCTTGCTCGCTATACCGAACTTGGTATTCTCAACCTGAACCGCTTTCGCAGTGAAACCGAATCGCCTATCAAAGCGCTTGAAAGCTTCGTAAAACGTGCAGTAGTTGAATCTAAAAAAAGTGCGCCAAATGGCATGTGTATGTTGGCTAAGACGGTGGCTGAGTTGACTGACGAGCACGCAGAGTTATTAGAAGAGGCGAAGAGATCTCTCAAGATCATGGAAGGTGAGTTCGCTAAGCTGATTACCGAAGCACAAGAGCTTGGTGAAATAAGCAAAGAGCGTGAACCTGTTCAGCTTGCTCGACATGTTCAAGTTCAGATCGCAGGCTTGCGTACCTACGCGAAAACCTGTGACGACATCGATTTGCTTAACTCTATGGTTGAAGACGTATTTAAGTATCATCCTTTTTAAAAGCTCAACTTGTTTTAGAAGCCATACAAAAAGACTCCACTATTAGCCAAAGGCTAGAACGGAGTCTTTTTAGTTTGAGTCTAGTTAACTTTATAGATGATTAACTTTAAAGCTTAAGGGTTACACCTTTCGCATGATCAACGCCTGCGCATTGAGCATCGCTTCTTTAGTGCTGACATCTAAGATTTTAACGTTCGCAAAGCGCTCTACTTCTTTAATCGCCACATCGTGAGCAAAGATCACCAACCTCGCCCTTTCAATGTCTTTCTGGGTAATGCGATTACCTATTCCGTTGGCACCTTGGGTTTCGACTTTAATCCGAACCCCAAGATGATGCGCCGCCTTTTCTAAAGACTTCGCCGCTAAGAAAGTGTGGGCAACACCAGATGGACAAGAAGTGATCGCCAATACATCTGCTTGCCCTTCTTCCGTTACCGAACCACAGGTCAACTGATTAGAATTCACTTCACCTTCGACCACGTTCTTCTTCAGAAGAATTACGATCAGGGCTGTCGTTAGAGCACCTGCTAGTGTGCCGACGATATAACCAATCTTGCCATCTACCACTGGCAGCACAATCCAGCCGCCCCATGGTGCATGGTTCACTACATGGAACATAAAGCCAACCACGTTACCGACAATGCCACCAGCAACAACCGCAGGCAGAACGCGCGCAGGATCGGCGGCAGCAAAAGGAATCGCGCCTTCACTGATGCCAATCATACCCATGATACCCGCCGCTTTACCTGCTTCACGTTCGTCTGTTTTGAATTTCTTTGGCGATAAGAAAGTCGCCAATGCCATACCTAGCGGTGGCGTACAAATCGCTATCCCGACACCGCCCATCAACCATGGTTGAGTATTCACCTGAGTTTGGGCAAACAGCGTTGCTACTTTATTGATCGGGCCGCCCATATCAAAGGCCGTCATTGCACCTAAAATACTGCCCAATACCATTTTTCCGGAGCCTGCCATGCCCGTGAGCATTTGGTTCATCTCAAGCATTACTTGAGCTATCGGAGAGCCAATCACCCACATCACCGCACCACAGGTCACGAAGGTGCCGACTAATGGATAGATGAAGATAGAGCTCAGCGAGATCATGCTGTCTGGCAGTTTGATGTTCTTAAGTAGATTCACCACAAAACCAGCGAAGAAACCGACCACAATTGCACCGAGAAAGCCGGTATTGTATTGATTCACCGCAACCCAAGAACCAATCATACCGGGCGCTAAACCCGGTTTGTCGGCCATTGAATACGCGATGTAACCACCGAGCACCGCTGTAAACAGGGTTAACCCCGCGATGCCCATCTGTGCGATATCTGCTAACACACCGCTTTCAGGTACTGCACCATGACCCGACATCATCACCGACAAAGACAAAAGCACACCACCTGCAACCACGAAAGGAATCATGTGTGAGGTGCCGTATAATAAGTGTTCTTTGAGGCGATTAAGAGATTGTGCCCAAGGGCTTAGTGGTTCGACATACACTTCATGATGACTAGAAGCGTAGCTGTCGAAGGAATCTGAATTGGCTTCGAGAAACAGCTCTTGAGCTTCCTCGACAGACTCCACCGCCTTTAATTTTGTAACAAAGCCATCCTCGATAAGTCTGGTCGAAATCTGAGCCAGTACTTCGATATGGTGGTCGTCGTTGTTGTCTGGTGAAGCGAGCATAAAGAACACATCGGAGAGTTCACCGCCATCAGCACCATAATCAATGCCCGTTCGGCTAATGCCTACTGCGACAGCAGGTTTAGCGACGGCAGTACTTTTCGCATGTGGAATCGCAATACCATCATCAAAGCCAGTATTACCGATGGCTTCACGCTTCCAGATGTCGTCAAGGAATTCACGTTTATTGGAGAGCTTACCGGCACGGTCGAGCAGTTCAACAAGCTCTTCAAATACCGCCTGTTTTGAGTCTGCTTGTAAATCTAAGCAGATGATCTCGGGCTCGATAATGTTGGTGATATCCATATGCTGCTCTGCCTCGCCTGATTTCAGACTGAAGTAATTAGTGTCTGTTAACCTAGGAATAAGGTTAATAAGATGAAAAGATTAACGGTGTGAAGGCACTCAATATATAGGACGAAAGGTGCATTAACTGGATTATTGTAACCAAGAACTCAGAGTGTGACTTTCACCTTGGAATAAAAAACGCCAATCCATAAAATCCACAGAACCCATAACAATATCGTCCCTCTCCCATGCGAGCTTTCCATACTGGAGTTCCCATGCAAGATAGCTTTTGCCGGGTAGCTTCTGAAAGGTAGCTTATGTAACGTAACAGGGACGAGATTAAGCCGAGAATAATAATGAGAATTGTAGCGGTAACTGCGTGCCCTACAGGCATTGCGCATACTTATATGGCAGCTGATGCTCTAAATAAAACAGCCCCTAAGTTCAACGTTTCAATCAAGGTTGAGACGCAAGGCGCTATGGGTATTGAAAACTTACTGACCGCCCAAGATATTACCCTCGCAGACAAAGTGTTGATCGTATCTGATATCGACATCGAACAACCAAGCCGATTTGACCCAGCTAAAACCGTATTTGTTCCAATGGAAGAGGTGTTGTTGAGTGTCGATAAAGTTTTTATTAAGCATTGTCGAACTTAAGCTTTTGATGAACGAATACCAGATCACCTTCTTCGTTAACGATCCTGCCGCGAACTCACATGTCGCACAGCCGCTGACTCGCTTAGCGAAGAAGTTCAAAAGCAACATCCGCATTATCAACATCACTCAAAATCGAACCGCTGATCTCTCCAAATCCGTCGCGATGCTACAAGTAGGTCTACTTCGTGGTGATTTGTGTCAGATAACCGCGGTTGGTATTGATGCGGAGCTTGCCTGCTTCGTTCTCAAAGATGTCATTGCAGAGCATTACGACATGGTTGGCTCACAGGTGAGCCATGAGTTCTCTAGCGATCTAATTCAGCGAATGCCACAAATATGCCCACCTTGTGATATCAAATGGCACCACGCTAAGGCGCAAACCCAACTGACCAAATTTGAGTGCTTGAAAGGGCTCGCTCACCTTGTTTACCCAGAAGACCCAGATGAATTGATTCTGGCATTTATTAAGCGAGAAGAACGCTCTTCAACCTGCGTGTCACCGGGTATTGCACTGCCGCATGTAATGTTTGAATCGACTCAAGATCTCTCGATTGCGGTTATCGTCAGTGACGACCCAATTGACTGGGCATCACGTATCGGCGAAGTGCATGTGGCCATTGCTCTTGTTCTGCCAACCAAGCCACAGCGTGAGCACATTGTCGCGGCGACCAACCTAACTCGAAACCTGCTTCACGATCAGGTCAATGAACGTCTGCAAAAGACTCGAAGCAGTGTCGACCTACAAGCCTTGTTGATGTACATCTCGTCACGCCTTATCTAATTCATCTCTTCTGGTCAAACTCAAAGCATCCATTAATCCCCCGTTGTGACACCTATCCAATCGTTATAAGCTCATTTTCTCATACAATAAAAAACGGCTGAGCATTAGAGCTCAGCCGTTTTATGTTTAATTACTTGTTTAACTGGTTAGCTAACTTAAGCTGTTTTTTTCGCTTGTTTCGCATCCTCAACCGAGTCGTCTACAGCTTTCACCAACAGCAAACCAACTACGAATACGATACCGCCACACAGTACGAACATCATTCTTCCCCAGAATGGGTTCGGTAGAGCAAACATCGCCATCACTGCCACACCAGACACTGCGATCAGTGAGCCCAGCATGTGACGTTGTTTGTTGTCCAGTTTCTTCTGTGCTGTTGATTCAGAAACCAATGGTGTCGCAAGGTTGTTGAAGAAGGTATCAACATCTTTCTGACGAGACGCTTCTAGTGGTTTGTAGAACAATGTCGAAAGAACAAAGAAGCCGCCAGTAAACACTAGGTGCGCAATCAGACCTACTGCAACTTTCAAGTCAGACCATTCGCGGCCTGTTAGAGGCTCTAGGTTGAACAAGTTTTGTAGCATTTCAGCGGTAATCACGAAACCAACGATGTAAGACACAATCGCACCGACCACTAGCGTACCCCAACCTGCCCAGTCCGGAGTCTTCTTAAGGAAGAAGCCACAGAATGCTGGAATGGTCATTGGGAAGCCAATAAGTGCACCCACGTACATCATGGTGTCGAACAAACTCAAGCCTTTTAGCGAATTAATAAACAGCGCGATAAGGATGATAGCTAGACCGAAGAAGGTAGACATCAACTTAGACACAATCATCAGCTCTTTCTCTGTCGCGTTTGGACGAAGAATCGGTTGATAGAAGTTGATTACAAAGATTCCAGAGTTACGGTTTAAGCCTGAGTCCATAGAAGACATAGTTGCCGCAAACATCGCTGCGATTAGAAGCCCCACCATACCCGCTGGCATGTATTGCTCTACGAAGTAAAGGTAAGCGAAGTCGCCTGCTTTAGAGCCTGCGTCTGGGTAATGTGCTGCAAGGTCAACGCCTTGTCCTGCAACGAACCAAGGTGGCATGAACCAAATGATTGGACCGATGGTCATCAGAATACATGCCAACAGTGCCGCTTTCTTCGCGTTCTTTGAGTCTTTTGCCGCTAGGTAACGGTAAGAGTTCAACATGTTGTTGGTGATACTGAACTGTTTGAAGAAGATGAAGAATGCCCAAATTCCGAAGATGCTTACGTAGTTCAGATTGTTACCAGAAACGAATGATGCGCCTTCTGCTACAGGGAAATCGTTGATGATTTCAGTAACGCCACCACCTTGTACGATAGCCACTGCAGCACACGTTACGGTTACCGCCATGATAATAACCATCTGCATGAAGTCAGACGCGATAACCGCCCAAGAGCCGCCTGTCACCGACATAACAAGTACAACAAGACCAGTCAGAACGATGGTTGTCGTCATGTCGAAGCCAAAGATGCCCGATGCGATGATCGCCAAACCGTTCAGCCAGATACCTGCAGAAACAATACTGTTCGGCATGCCAGACCAAGTAAATACTTGTTCGTTGAAGCTACCAAAACGCATACGAATCGCGTCAATTGGCGTTACCACACGCAGTTGACGGAATTTCGGAGCGAAGTACAGGTAGTTCATCAGGTAACCAAATGCGTTCGCTAAGAAGATAACCGCGACAGCCATACCATCGGCATACGCTTTACCCGCTGCGCCAGTGAAGGTCCAAGCACTGAACTGTGTCATAAACGCAGTCGCGCCAACCATCCACCAAAGCATGTTACCGCCCCCGCGGAAATAATCACTGGTTGTACTGGTGAACGTTCTAAACATCCAACCTATTGCTATAAGGAAAAGGAAATAAATTCCTACGATCAGAGTATTGAGTTCCATGTATAAGTCTTCTTTATGATGAATATCTGAAGATCATATTATCTATAGAATTTTTAATTTGTAGTATTATAAGTCAAGGTTGTGATGGGGCGTATAAACCTGAATATTTGATTTCGAGACATGAATTACACGTTAGTAAACAAAGAATAAGCCGAAGCGAAGTAAGCATTTAAAATCAATAACTTAAAAACATTTAAATCAGTAAGCCGGACAATAACAACAAGATTTTATCGTCTCGATAAGTGGTTTTTAATTTACTTATCATCCATTAAATGCATCGCGTTAATACATCAACTCTCACACGTTTAATTCAATAAATAGGCAACGAAAAACAATAAGCAACTCGCAAAGCGAAGCCTTAATGTTATTAATTGGGTTTATTTAGTGAAACGGGATAAATAGAGAACGTGCCTAAAGATAGGTTTGGAAATAAGGTATAGAAATAAACAGCAGAGGAAAACACAAAGCAAATTGATCACCACAACACAGAGCTCACTGTGGTGATCTAGTCATACAAATTTCGGTCGTATAAGCTCTGGTCAAAAATGGCAATTTGAAGGGATATTAGATTGAACCACGATATTCAGTCGGGGTTCTTCCGGTGCGGTTTTTGAATACTCGGCAGAAGTAATTCACATCCTTAAAGCCACAACGTACCGACACTTCATTGAGCTTGAAATTGTATTTCTTGAGCATGAACTTGGCGCGGTCGATTCGCACACGTGTAATGTATTCAGCCAGCGTCATGTGGCCTTGTTGACGAAACATTCGCGACAAATGGTTGGATGAAATACTAAAGCGCAAAGCGATGCTGTCTCGCGTGATCTGGCGGTGGAAATTCTCTTGGATATAGATACAGATCCCTTGATACACATCCTGTACGCGGCTGTGAGACTTCTCGACAGGCGCATCCAGCATCGTCTTGCTGTATTGAAGCAACGCTTGCAGCAATAATTCATCCATCGGCTGCTTGTTGCTCTCGCGCGCTAACGAGCTGAGCGCCTCCAAAATATTATCAATCGCAAAGCCAGAGCGAGTCTGAATACTATGCTTTTGGATATCGTAGAAGCTCTCTTCCCCTTTGCGCTTGCTCACCAAGCTTAAACCAAGCTGACGACGCCCAAACAACATACTCAGTACCGAACAATCAGTATCCCAGTTCGGCTTGTTCCAACAGTTAGGCGGGATGAAAATCGCATCCCCTGCTTTCGCAACAACATTGGTGATCTTGCGATCATGACTCTCCATTTCATTAATATACTCACCGTCGAGCACCAGCTCTAAACGCGGAAAGTTCACCTGATAACTGAATGCTGAAGGCGTGTGAAAATCTCCCGCAAACCAGATGTTATGAAACGGTTCTCGCTCGTTTAATACCGACGAGATTAGGTCATGAAATATCATTGTTTCGAACTCTTATAAGCAGCAATAAGGCTACGGGAATAGATATACTCCTTAGTGAAACATAGCGCTATTGAGCAAAATCACAATTTGAGATCTAGGTTACAAAAATCCAGTAGTGGAAATAAATCTCCAGTCTAAGGCCAGATTTAGAACACTGTTATCATGATAGAAAAATCAATCTAAGCCCTTATCAATAAAAGCGTTATAACCTCATAAAAGCTGTCAACACTCCCCCAAACAGGCACTCCTAACCGATCAAAATCACACTCCATTTATAAGGCAACAATCATCCAGTAAATGCATTTTTTCTTCACTACAGAAGGCAAGCCGTAGATTCCAGAATACCCCTAACAAAATAAAAACAGAGTAGGGGTTCATTATGATCACGACATTGATCAACCAAAATTTGATTAAGCTTTCGCTTAGCGCTAATTCAAAAGAAGACGTATTTAAAGAGCTGATCGAGGTGCTGTACGCACAAGGTCGAATTTCAGACAAAGCACAGTTCCTTACCGACATTAAAGCTCGTGAAGAACAAGGTAATACCGGATTTGAAGAAGGTATTGCTCTGCCACACGCGAAAAGCACTGCGGTGATTAAACCCGCGGTTGTTATCGGTGTCCATCAACAGGGTATCGAGTACGGCGCAGATGACGGCCAGCCATCAAAACTGTTCTTCATGATTGCCTCTCCTGATGGTGGTGATAATCACCACATCGAAGTACTGGCGGAGCTTTCTTCAAAACTGATTGAAGAAGGCTTTATCGAAAGCTTCATGAATGCTCAATCTGAACAAGAAGCTTTGGAATTACTGCTTACCAAACCTGAGCCTTCAGAAACGGAAACCAACGTTAAGAAACAAGGCTTCATCATTGGTGTAACTGGCTGCCCAGCTGGCGTTGCACACACTTATTTAGCAGCTGAAGCGCTAGAGAAAGGCGCGGCGGCTCTTGGCTACGACATCAAGGTCGAAACCAACGGCTCTATCGGCGTTAAAAACAGCCCGACTCAAGAAGAGATCGAACGCGCAGATGCGATTGTCGTGGCTTGTGATAAACAGGTCGACATGGCTCGCTTTGCCGGAAAACGCGTTATCAGCACCAATGTAAAAGCACCAATCAAAGACGCACAAGGCTTGATCAAGCAAGCTCTCAATGCACCTAGCTACCAAGCTGAACAAACGCCGACCAACCAATCTGTTGCAGAGAAAGCCTCACAAGCACGTTCAGACCTTTATCGTTACTTGATGAATGGCGTATCTCACATGATCCCATTCGTGGTGACGGGCGGTCTTTTGATTGCCCTAGCACTAGCCATTGGCGGTGAGCCGAGTGAATCTGGCATGGCAATTCCTGCTGGCAGCATGTGGAACCAAATCCTAGAGGTGGGTGTGGTGGCCTTCACCCTGATGATCCCAATCTTGGCTGGCTACATTGCTTACGCGATTGCTGACCGCCCTGCCCTAACCCCTGGCTTAATTGGCGGCTGGATTGCCAACAACGGTTCTTTCTATGGCGCTGACGCAGGTACTGGCTTCATTGGCGCAATCATCGCGGGTTTATTAGTGGGTTACTTCGTTAAATGGATTACTTCGTTTAACTACCACAAATTCGTTCAACCGCTTGTGCCTATCATGATCGCTCCGATCACTGGCTCTTTGTTCATCGCAGGTCTGTTCATTTTTGTTATTGGCGCACCTATCGCTGGGCTGATGGATGCTCTTACTGCACTGCTAACCAGCATGAGTACAGGCAACGTGGTTCTGCTTGGTATTGTCCTTGGTGGCATGGCCGGCTTTGATATGGGCGGCCCGTTCAACAAGGTGGCGTTCCTATTCTCAGTCGGCATGATTGCCAGCGGTCAAACTCAGTTCATGGGTGCAATGGCGTGTGCAATCCCTGTCGCTCCCCTTGGTATGGCTATCGCAACCAGACTTGGCCGTAAGTTCGACCTATTCGAATCTTCTGAGATTGAAGCAGGTAAAGCAGCAGGCGCGATGGGCTTGGTGGGTATCTCTGAAGGTGCGATTCCATTCGCGGCTCAAGATCCAATGTCAGTTATCCCAGCCAACGTGCTTGGCTCAATGACTGCTGCGGTAATGGCGTTCTCGTTTGGTATCACCAACAGTGTTGCTCACGGTGGTCCAGTGGTCGCTCTACTTGGCGCAATGAACTACCCACTGCTAGCACTGTTGTGCATGGCGTCTGGTGCAGGCGTAACTGCGGTTACTTGTATCGCACTTAAAAATCTACGCAAAGCCAAGCTAGCAACAGCAGCGGCTTAAGCCATTTCAACTCCAATGGCTTGAGTCCACTCTAGTCTCGCATTTCATTAAGCCGAGTAGAGCTCAAGCCATGTTTCCCTTCATGGTGATTTCGATGTCTGATTTTTCTTTAGCGAACGATTCGTTCGTCCAACGTTTTTTCTACCCTATGACCAACGTGATTCAGAACTACGCATGGGGTAGCCCTTCTTCGTTCAGCCAACTGTTTGGTACTGATAACCAGTCTGGTGAGCCGCAAGCGGAGATCTGGATGGGTGCTCACCCTAATGGTTGTTCGATGGTCACTGACAATGGTCAGCAAACCACGTTGTCGAACCTTATTTCCAAGAACCTAAACCTGTTTCTAAGTGAGAAAGTCGCAAGTCGTTTTGGTGAACTTCCGTATCTGTTTAAGGTATTAGCGGCTGAGAAAGCGCTCTCTGTTCAAGTTCACCCGAACAAGCAGCAAGCCGAATCTGGCTATGCTCTTGAAGAGCAGCAAGGCATTCCGATGACGGCTGGCAACCGCAACTACAAGGATCCCAACCACAAGCCGGAGCTGGTGTATGCATTAACCGACTACACCGCGATGAATGGCTTTAGGTCGATCAACGAGATCCTTGAACACTTCCATTATCTCGACATTGCAGAGCTTCATTCGATGGTTAACGATCTCGCGGGCGACCAAACGCCCAATGGATTAGCCAGCTTCTTCGCGAGCTTATTGTCTTTGCAAGGTGAACAAAAAGGCATGGCGCTGACCATGTTGCTGATGAAGGCCAAGCTTTCTGATGCACCCGTGTTCCAGTTGATTTCAGAATTAGAACAGCAGTATCCAGGGGATGTCGGCCTGTTTGCTCCGCTGCTATTGAACGTGCTCACCTTAAAGCCCGGACAAGCCATGTATCTGGATGCCGAGACACCTCACGCTTACATTAAAGGTACGGGCTTAGAAGTGATGGCGAATTCAGACAATGTACTCCGCGCAGGGTTGACGCCTAAGTACATGGATATCAATGAATTAGTCTCTTGTACTCAATTCAATGAAAAGCCTGCGGATAGATTACTGCTCAGCCCGATTGAGCAAGGTGATGTGATGGAATATCAAATTCCAGTCGAAGATTTTAAGTTCTCTATCGTGCAAAACTCACATCAGAGGAAGATCACTACCGAAGGTGCCGAGATCCTACTGCCACTCGATGAATCCATGGTGCTAACCCATCAATGTGGTGAAACCTGCGTAATAGAGAAAGGCCAATCGGTGTTCATTCCCGCTTACGCTGAGAGTTACAAACTCGATTGCGTTGGCCGAGTAGCGCGTGCTTACAGTTAGCTCTCCCGAGTAGATACAAACACTGATCATGCCCTGCTTTGCGGGGCATTTTTCTTCCTACAGAAAGTTATTTCAACACCGAAGTACACCATTAAATATGACTCATCTCACACTGGATGAATGATGCAAATCACACTTAATTTTGCTTGGTACAAATGTACAGTGAAGGGCTTTTATTTGCTATTTCGCGAATCGGGTTAATCCATTAATTTTAATTCAAGAACTTCAATAGTGAATGAGTTAATAAATGATCACACAGCTAACTAACGTCAACTTAATTAATAGCAACCTTCAAGCGAATAATAAAAAAGAACTGTTTGAAGAATTGGCAAGCATGTTATTTGAGAACAACCGAATCAGTAATAAAGAAGCCTTCTTGGCAGACATCGAAATTCGTGAATCTCAAAGCATTACCTCAATGGACGGCATCGCTTACCCACACTCAAAAAGTAAGGCGGTAACTGAGCCAGCAATCGCTGTCGGTGTTAAGCGTGAAGGTATTGAGTATGGCGATGAAGACGGCATCAATCCAACCGTGTTTTTTATGATTGCCTCACCCGATAACGGTGCTGACCATCATATTTACGTACTACAAGAACTATTTGGAAAATTCAGCGATGAATTTATTCAAGATATCCATAACGCAAAAGACGAACAACAGATCCTTAATATTTTAATTAATTCATAAGGCGTAGAAAATCATGAGCACCCTAACAACTCAAGCTACGAATACCAATAATAAAAATAGTAGTAGCGACTTTAAAAAAATCCTTAGTACCATGAAAGGCCACCTGCTTTTCGGAACCTCACACATGCTACCTTTCATCGTAGCCGGTGGTGTTCTGTTGGCGTTAGCGGTAATGGCATCAGGCAAAGGTGCTGTACCAGCAGACGGCATGCTAGCAGACATCTCTAATATCGGTATCAAAGGCCTTGTTCTTTTCCCAATCATTCTTGGCGGCTTTATTGGTTACTCAATTGCAGACAAACCAGCACTTGCACCTGCGATGATCTCTTCTGGCATCATGGCAGACATGGGCGGCGGCTTCCTTGGCTGTATCGTGGCAGGCTTTATCGCCGGTGGCGTGGTGTTCCAACTTAAGAAGATACCACTTTCTGCAAACATGACGGCGCTGGGTGCGTACTTTATCTACCCGCTTCTAGGTACGTTAATCTCTGCAGGTATCGTACTGTGGGGCATCGGCGAGCCAATCAAACTGTTCATGTCGTCTATGAACGAGTTCCTAGCTTCAATGGCTGGCGCGTCTAAGATGGTTCTGGGCACAATCCTTGGCGGTATGACGGCGTTTGATATGGGCGGCCCTATCAACAAAGTAGCGACCCTATTTGCTCAAACTCAAGTAGACACCCAACCATGGCTAATGGGCGGTGTAGGCATCGCGATTTGTACTCCACCTCTAGGTATGGCTCTGGCGACTTTCCTATTCAAAAACAAGTTCTCTAAACAAGAGCAAGAAGCAGGTAAAGCAGCAGCAATCATGGGTTCTATCGGTATCTCTGAAGGTGCTATCCCATTCGCAGCGAATGACCCAATGCGCGTTCTTCCTTCAATCGTAGCCGGTGGTATCGTTGGTTGTGTGTTTGGCTTCATGACAGACGTTCTGCTGCACGCACCGTGGGGCGGCCTAATCACTGCGCCAGTATCAAGCAACATTCCAATGTACGTGGTCGGTATTGCACTTGGCTCGCTAACCACAGCCGTTATCGTTGGCTTCTGGAAACCAGTCGCGGTAGAAACAGAAGAAGATATGGTTGAAGCGCCAGTACAAGCTCAAGCGGCTCCTGAAGCAGGCGAAGGTGAGTACGACATCGTAGCAGTAACATGTTGCCCTTCTGGTGTTGCACACACCTTCATGGCAGCGAAAGCACTAGAGAAAGCAGGCTTAGCCGCAGGCCTTAAGATTAAGGTAGAAACTCAAGGTCAAAACGGTATTCAGAACCGCATCAGCGACCTAGACGTAGCGAACGCAAGACTGGTTATCTTGGCTCACGATATTCAAGTGAAAGACGCTCACCGCTTTGCTAACGCGAACGTGATTGAGTGTTCAACCAAAGAAGCAATGAAGAAAGCCGCGACTATGGTGGCTATTTAAAACCTGAAACAAGTTAGAAGATAAAATTACTACCCCCTAGTAACTAAAATCCCCATTCGTTTTGTCAGCGAATGGGGATTTCTTATAGTTAGGCCAACAGCATCCTTCTCGATACAAGTCATCTGTATCTCTGTAGCCTAGATGAAAAAGTATTAAGTTATGTTGTTGAACATGGTTCTATTTCAGAGGTGAGACTTTCTTTCAACTGCTTATATGGCATCGGGTAGCCCAGATAATAACCTTGGGCTTGTTCGCAATTTAACGTTTTCAAAATTGACAGTTGTTGAGCATTTTCAACCCCTTCAGCCACAACACTAATGCCAAACCCTCGCGCTATATCAATGATACCAGACGTTATAGCTCTAGAACGATAATCATCTTCTAACCCACTGATGTAACTGCGATCGACTTTGATTTCATCTACATCCAATTTGCTAAATATACCAAAAGACGTGTAGCCAACACCAAAATCATCTATCGAAAAGGACACCCCTTGTTTTTTTAACTTCTGAACAGCGATTGCACACTGATCTATATCTTTCAAAATAGCGGTTTCAGTGATTTCCAGACAAAGTAAGCGAGCAAACTCGGGATCCTTTCGTAGATATTCGTCCAGATGGTTCATGTCATCAACGCTATTTAGCTCTACCGCTGAAATATTGACCGAGACACTATTAAGCTCATTCCCTAGCAAGCCATTAGCCCTAAGTTGTGACGCAGTCTTCTCTAGAACTAACGTAGTCAAATCACGACAAAAATAATTCTCTTCTGCTAGCGCGACAAAGATATCCGGTGAAACGACACCATAGCGCTCATGCGTCCAACGAGACAACACCTCCACACCTGCGACGAGTCTACTTTCAATGTTGAATTTAGGCTGAAACACAATATCAATCGCTTTGTCATCAATCGCTTTACGTAATTCTTGCACCATTTCTTGACGTTGACGTTCAAGCTCAGTGAGTTTTGGGTCATGAAATTCAATCGTGTCCTTGCTTTTCTTTGCTTCAGTTAAGGCGTGGGTAGCAGATGCCATGAGTTGCTTGGCATTATTCCCATCCGAGGGGAATAGAGCAGCGCCAATACAACAAGTGGCGTGGATATCATAACGATAAGCACACTGGTTAAATCTACGATGTACGAGGGCAATGTAGGATTCAATATGCTCCGTGTGGTTGAGTTTAACCAAGCACGCGAAGCCATCTGAGTGCACTCGTGATGAAAGCGGTTGATGCTCTATAGGAAGTTCAATAGATCGTGCGATATCTTTTAAAAATGAATTAGTATTCTCGAATCCGATCTGGTCAGCGACAGATTTGAAGTTATCAATGTCTAATAAGAAGAGGACATAATGGTCACTGGCTTGAGAATTTTTCAGTCTTTTATTTAAATATCGATAAAAGACTGAAGGGCTATGAAGTCCGGTGACACTATCAAGATCGTTGGCGCTCTCTAAATCGCGATTATTTTTCCGAACCATTACCCATAACAGAGCAGACGTTAGAATGATAAATACCAGACCTTTGACTGTCTGTGCTAAGGCATGTTCACGCAAGTCATTTGATAATGATTCAACCGCGAGATCAGAAAATAAAACCCATAAAGATGAAAGTATTAGGTAGCTGAATACTATGCTGGCCGGATATCTTTTTGTCTTGTTCATCGTTAGCTGCTATCTCTCAGTCTAATGTGTCATGACTTATATGTTATAAATTGCTCATAACGTAGCACCAACATAAATCGCAATCTACCGCTCGCGTTTTTATTTTTGACTTTTATTTACCGATTTTCGTCATCACTTTGCACGACGAAAGCCTTTTAGGGCTAAACATGCCAAAAATAATTTGTGTGGATGTTGGCTCTTAGTCAAACTAAGAGCTGCCGATCGCTTTTGTTGATGCCGGGTATGACTCTTCAATCACAATTGTATTTCGTCCTTTTAGCTTTGCTTGATAAAGCGCGCGATCGCACAGTCTTTCCACTTTTCCTTTTCTGATAGCAAGCTAATACCAAAACTAGACTTAATTGTTAGAGTTGGTTGTTGCTCAAGTTTGATCTTCTGAATTGCTGAGCGTAATTTCTCTGAAAGGGCTGCACACCAGTTACCAATGTTCTTGAAACAATCGCTCGCAATGAGTGTCTTCGCTTTCGACCTTGCCGTTGGTCAGCTCGATATCGACATTCTGACAAGGGTTAGTTGATGGCCAGTCCACCAGCTGAATATTAAGCCTGATAAAAGAGTATTTTTTATAAAAGGATGGCAGGCGAGGAAGGTTTCTAAACTTTTGAGCTGTTGGCTAACCGCCGCTTGCGTGACACAAAGCTCTCGGGCAGCCGCGCCAATGGAACCAAGACGAGCAACAGCTTCGAACGCAACAAGAGCACGTAGAGGGGGTAACATGGCTTCACCTGATTGAAATAAAAGTGAAAAATACTTCAATCAGGTTTCAGTTTTTTGCGCTTACCGTTACAGATTAATGACGAAGGGACGTTGATCAGATATTTATGATCAACGTCCCTTTTCTTTATTTCATGTTCTTAGCGGTGTGTCGCCGCGTGAATCAAACGCAATTACTCTTTGATGTAGAGATCCTTAGAGTAGATACGCCCTTCCACATTGTTTTTCGCAAAACCACCGACACTTGGTCGCACTAGGCGAGCCTGCATGTAGTAGTAAATTGGTGCGATCGGCATATCTTCTGCCAACAACTGTTCTGCTTGATCATAGAAACCTTGGCGATCTTGTTCACTGGTTGCAGCTAAGGCGCTGTCCATTGCTGCGTCGTACTTGTCGTTATTGTAACGAGCAAAGTTACCCGAAGAACCAGAGCGCAATAGGCTCAAGAAGGTTGATGCTTCGTTATAGTCACCACACCAAGAGGCGCGCATTACATCGAAATCACCTTGGCGACGTGACACCAAGTAAGACTTCCACTCTTGGTTTTCAAGCTCAACTTGTGCACCTAAGTTGCCTTTCAGCATTGATGCAATCGCCACTGCTATGGACTTGTTCGATTCACTGGTGTTGTAAAGCAGTTTGAAGTCCAACGGATTAGACGCATCGTAGCCCGCTTCTTTCAGTAGCTCTTTTGCTTTTTGATCACGCTCCTTCTGAGTCCACGTGCTGTATTCAGGTTGTGTTGCATCAAAACCAGCCGTGTACTCATGAGCAAAGGTATAAGCCGGTAAGTTGCCCACCTGAGTCACACCATTGGTGATAACGTCACGCATCATAGAATAAGAGACAGCTTTACGTACTCGCGCATCATCAAAAGGTGGTCGCGTAGTATTGAATGCGTAGTAGTAAGTACACAACAGAGGCACTGTGGTAAACGCATCTTGATATTTGCTTTTAAGCTGCTGCGCCATGTGTGTAGGCACGTCCGAAGTAATATCGACCTCGCCCACCGCATAACGGTTAATCGAGGCATTCTGATTCTCAAACGGAATATAAGTTACTTCGGTTAAGTGGGTATCTGAACTGTCCCAGTACGTCGGGTTCTTCTTAAGCTCAATGCGCTCGTTCACCACCCACTCATCTAGTACGAATGCACCATTACCAACAAATTGCTTAGGATCGCTCCACGGCTTGTCACTACTTTCTAGGGTTGCTTTGTGCACTGGCATCATGGATGTGTGGCCTGTCATCGCCACAAAGTAAGGCACTTTACTATCGAGTTCGAATTTCACCGTGTGTTTATCGACTGCAGAGATACCTAACTCTTCAACGGGCTTTTTGCCTTCGGCTACGTCAGCAATGTTGTTGATTTGAGTAAGCTTGAGATACCAAACATTCGGCGATGCCGTTTTAGGATCGACCGCGCGTCTTATCGCATACACGAAATCATCGGCCGTCACCGGATCGCCATTCGACCATTTCGCGTCTTTACGTAGGTGGAATACAAACGTCTGGTTGTCTTCGGTTTCCCAAGACTGTGCAACACCTGGGGTGATATTGCCATCGCGATCTTGAATCACTAAACCTTCAAATAGGTCACGTAGAATGTGCATTTCTGGCAGGCCTTCTGCTTTCGCAGGGTCAAGCGTCGCCGCTTCTGCATCGTTAGCACGAACTAAATGTTGTTCTTTCGCCAGAGAAGTTCCCGCAGGCAATGTGTCAGCAACGGCAGTTACTGAGATAAAAGGGGTCAATAGAGATGAAATGAGTAAAGCCGTTGAATGTTTCTTAAAATCCATATGTTTTTGCTCTCCTAGCCTATCTTTGAAGCAAGTAATAAAATTAACAATGCGACTGTTGACGAGTTTTAACGCTTTAGTTTATTTAAGTAAGTTTGTGTAATCGTTAATACTTGATAGTACTTGATCAATCAGGAGATAAAGGTGAGTTCAATTCCAAGAACAGAAAGAGCTGCATTTTCAATAAAGCCGCTGTCATATGGAAAATCAGTGTTGGGTGCGCCTTTGCTCTATTTCCCCGCGCAAATAGAAAGCGAGTCTCGCGGGCTGATCTTAGCAGGCACACACGGTGATGAAACCGCTTCTATTGCAGGATTATCTTGTGCGCTGAGAAGCTTGCCAGCCGCCAACTTGAGACACGATGTGATCCTGTCGATGAACCCAGATGGCAATCAATTAGGCACTCGCGCCAACGCAAACCAAGTCGATCTGAACCGCGCCTTCCCAACTCAAAACTGGACAGAAAACGGCACCGTCTATCGCTGGAGCTCCCACACACCAGTCAGAGATGTAAAAGTGAAAACCGGGCAAGCCGAACAACTTGAACCTGAAGTGCAATCGCTCATAAACCTCATCGAACAGCGCCAACCTAAATTCGTCATCTCTTTTCACGAACCACTCGCCATGGTCGATGACCCCGATCGATCAGAACTCACCACTTGGCTAGGTAAGCAATTCAACCTGCCGCTCGTTGAAGACGTCGATTACGAAACCCCAGGCTCATTCGGCACATGGTGTCAGGAAAGAAACCTACCGTGCATTACTGTAGAACTACCGCCCGTTTCTGCGGATTTAACTATAGAAAAGTATTTGGATGCGTTTGTGGCAGTGTTGGGGTGTGAGGGAAATTAGTCTGGAGTAGGCTACATATACACAGCGAACAGTAATTCATCCTAATTACTAGTGAATCATATATTCCGTCTACTGAATCAATCCCATTCATAATCTATGCCGAATTCTTCCTTTGCATCATTTCAACTTATCTTTAGAGAAAGGCAATCGACATGATTAGCGCGATGAAAACTTCACTATCAATGAACTTCGGGGCTCGTCGCTATGAATCTAACTCGTTATAAAAAATCATGACAAGTGTCTGGACAAAAACGTTCCAAGAAAATGATCCTAAAACGGCACTATTTCTGAATTAATATTTATCGTTAGAGGTGATGGCGATTGGGGTTTACACGCAAGTTACTACAAGTAGTGTAATAAAGGCTCCAGCAAAGCACTAGAGCCTTAAATACCATTAGAAATTGAATCTAGTTAGTAGCCTCAAGCTCTTTCTCTGCAACCGACAGCATCTCAAACTCTTCCTCAGCGGTCGATGCGACCAATTTCTTACGGCTATATAGGCCATAATAAGCACCACCAATCACAAAGAGTCCCATAGTCATAAAGAATGCAGATGGGTCAAAAGCATAAACACCCGTCATTGCAATAAGCGACAGCACTAGTGAAGTGCCGGAAGTCAGCATGCCACCCGGTGTTTTGTATGGACGGTGAAGCTCTGGTTGCTTGATACGCAACAATATATGGCTAAGCGACATTAATGCATAAGACACGGTCGCCCCCACTACCGCCATCGCCAAGATCAGGTCGCCTTCTCCGGTCAATGACACAGCAAAACCAAACACACCCGGCACCACTAAAGCACGAGCAGGCACTTTGTTTTGGTTTGTAAGCGACAAGCTTTGAGGCAAGTAACCCGCACGAGACAATGCAAACACCAAGCGGCTATAACCGTAGATAATCGAGAAGAATGAAGCAATAAGTCCTGCAAGTCCTAGTATATTAACAGCCGTTGCAACGGTTGGATTACCGGTCAACTTCAAGGCATCGACTAGAGGAACGGCGCTATTCGCAATCGCTTCAGAACCCACAGCGCCCGCAAGCAGCAGAACGACTAAGGTAGCGGTGACCAGTAAGAATAGCATTGCGCCGATAATGCCTTTGGGTACATCCTTGGCCGGGTTTTTCGCCTCTTCAGCAGCCAATGGAACCCCTTCTACCGCAAGAAAAAGCCACATTGCAAACGGTAGTGCCGCCCATACACCATACCAACCAAAAGGAAGTAGTTCTGTGGCTTGTGCGGTTGCCGGAGCGATATCAAACAGATTATTAGCATCAAACTCACTAACCAATACGCCTGCTGTCATAAGAATTGCTAGTACGGCTAACCCACTGATGACCATCATGACTTTCAGAGCTTCTCCTACCCCTGCCATATGAATACCGATAAAGATGGCATAAAAGATCGCGTAAACAAGAGGACCATCGATACCCATTAGTTCATTCACCGCTGAGCCAATAAAAATGACAATCGCGGCAGGTGCAAGGGCATACTCAATTAAGACGGATAAGCCGGTAAAAAATCCCCCCGTTGGTCCCATGGCTTGTCGAGCAAAACTATAGCCACCTCCTGCAGCGGGAATAGCCGCAGACATCTCCGCCAAAGAAAGGACAAGGGTAAAGTACATCACCGCCATAGCAATTGCAGCAATAAGAAAGCCTCCCCAACCAGCTTGACCGATACCAAAGTTCCAGCCTGCAAAGTCACCAGAGATCACGTATGAAACGCCTAACCCTGCTAGCAAAATCCACCCAGCAGTGCCCCTTTTAAGTTGTCTTTGCGCCAAATATTCCTGATGTTCTGACATTGTAAATCCCTCTATTTTTGTCTTTTATCCAATTAAAAAATTGCCTGTGTGCTTGTCTTCTAACTGCTCACCACCTTCTTCCTCGATACTCGAACGGTCTTTAAGGTTGACCCCAGAAAGCTCTAGCCGACGAGCTTCCTTCAATAGGTATACCGCTCGCTTACACGCATCTTCATAAGCCAACCCCTGTGGGCGAATATTAGAAATGCAGTTCCTATCAGAGTCTTTTGTTCCTCTTCTCGCCTGCCAAGTCAGGTACATACCCATGCTATCTGGAGAGGTCAGTCCCGGGCGTTCACCAATCAAAACCACCACCATCTTGGCTTGTAAGCACTCGCAAACATCATCTCCTATTGCCACTCGGCCCTGCCTCACAACAGTAATAGGAGCAACATGCCACGGCACTTCGTCTTCCCCTAATAAAGAAAGCAGATGCTCAATGACTGGATTTGCATGATTTTGAATGGCAATTGAAGACAAGCCATCAGCCACTACTATCGCGAGATCAAACGGGGGAGACTCTGAATGAAGAACGGCTTGCAACTGATTCCAACAGACGTCATCAAGCTCACGACCAAGATCCGGCCTTTGCAAATACATGAATCTGTCTGTCGCTTTGCTGTGCGCCTTAATTGGTGCCTGAGAAGTGTGTTGAATGACCGAGTTTGATTGAGCGATGAGCTCAACCAATGAATCCACATCTAAAGCACAATGAACGGCATCCATCGCCTGTGCATGGTCGAGTTGAAATGAAAGCAACTCTTTAGTTGGAACGCTATTTCCACTTCGACCCAGTGCAATACGTGCCGATGTAAAACCTTTAAGCTCGTGCCAAGGGTTTTGAGTTACCAACTTAGAAGCAGAATGTTTTGCCATAGAGACCACCTTACCCATGTGCGGGGCCTCCATTAAGTTGTGCTAGAGCGCCAGCAAATGAGCCGGAGAGTCGTTCATTTAGGCGCACATCTTTTACATCATCAAAAATCTGCATCTGAGTTAGCCACTCCTCAAACTCCGGCGCAGGTTTTAAACCCAACACCTTGCGTGCATAAAGTGCATCATGAAACGAGGTTGTTTGATAATTGAGCATGATGTCATCGGAACCCGGAATCCCCATAATGAACGAGCACTCAGCGACACCGAGCAATGTCAGTAAGTTATCCATATCATTTTGATCGGCATAGGCATGGTTGGTATAGCAGATATCACACCCCATCGGCAGGCCAAGCAATTTGCCACAAAAATGGTCCTCAAGCCCTGCTCGAATAATCTGTTTTCCATCAAAGAGATATTCAGGGCCGATAAAGCCGACCACGGTATTAACCAACAATGGATTAAAATGACGCGCTACGGCATAAGCCCGTGTCTCACAAGTTTGTTGGTCCACACCATGAAAAGCATTGGCAGAGAGAGATGTTCCTTGCCCTGTCTCAAAGTACATGACGTTACTTCCAACGGTGCCTCGGTTCAGCGAAAGCGCCGCTTCGTTTGCTTCTTTAAGGATCGAAAGGTTAATACCAAAGGTGTCGTTCGTACCTTGAGTGCCACCAATAGATTGAAAGACGAGATCCACCGGAGCGCCCATCTCAATCGCTTCAATCGTGTTTGTAACATGGGTTAATACGCAAGATTGGGTCGGGATCTGGTAGTGTTGAATGACCTCTTCCATCAGATTCATCAACTTAATTGCCTGTGGTACATTATCTGTTGCGGGATTAATGCCGATCACAGCATCACCATTGCCATACATCAAACCATCAAAAATACTGGCGGCAATGCCATTGAGAGAATCGGTTGGATGATTGGGCTGTAAACGGGTGGATAAACGACTAGGCAAGCCAATGGTGTTACGAAACGCAGTCACTACCCGACATTTTTTGGCGACTTGGATCAAATCCTGATTACGCATGATCTTACTCACTGCAGCCACCATTTCTGGAGTTAAACCAGGACGCAGCTTTGCAAGCGTGAGACTATCGGCTTCATCACTTAGCAGCCAGTTCCGAAAGTCTCCCACTGTAAGGTGATCAATCGCTTTAAACGCCTCTCTATCATGGCTATCAATGATTAAACGAGTAACTTCATCACTTTCATAAGGGATCACCGCTTCATTTAAAAACGTCTTTAGGGGCAAGTCTGCCAGTGTCATCTGAGCTACAACACGCTCTGCAGCAGAAGTCGCAGATACACCAGCCAAAACATCCCCTGAACGCTCTGGCGTAGCCTTTGCCATCAGATCTGCTAACGACTCAAAGTTAAAAACCAGGTGCCCTTGTTGTCGGCGATAAGCTGCTGTCATAAATTCCCTCTTCATAAACTGGTTCAGTTCTTGCTCAATAACCTTTTGTATATATGAGTAATTAAGCGATTTTTGAACCGAATGAATATCAAGAATCGGCAAACATAAAAAAGCATTAATAAACATAAACTTAAAGACACACTGTACTAATATGGGTCACATGGGTAGGTCATGGAATGATGAGAAAGGATGAAGAATTGATGCGTTATGCACCTAATTTGTGCACATTCAACACATTTGATGCAAATCAGCAGGCAGCCAGCCTCTTTAACTGGCAGCAAGAATATGACCAACTGAGTCAAGGAAGTTTTCTAGGTCAGATCCGTGAACGAAAATTTTCTCACGTGCACCTATTTCGAGAAGACAGCAACCGAAAACTCAAGCAGCAATGTCGTATTAATGAAGGGATTTGGTTAGGGATCAGTGCTAACGATAGACCTTTACACATCAATTACGCACAAGGTAATCCTGATAGTATTTTGATCCGTGAGGCTGGGGCGGATTTTGAGCTACTTACGCCAGAAACCTTTTCTATTTATGGGTTAGTCATAAGCCCTTCACTGGTTGAAATGATTCAGCAACAGCTAGAGATTGAATCATTAAACAGCAAGAGCCACTTTCTTGGTTGCTCTCAACACTACACCCAACAAATAAAAGCTTACTTGAGCTTACTACTCTCCCCGAGTCAATCTCGCTGGTCTTTTCAAACTCATCAATCCATTGTTCAAGATATGTTGGTCGAATTGTTCGCTCAATCGTCTAATCAAAATATGCAAAAAACCAATGCCTCACAGCGTGAGAACACAATGCGTCGAATTAGGCAGTACCTAGATAACTCGCAGTACCGTAAACCCGTCACCGTGTCTGAACTGTGCGATGCGGTTTATGTCAGTCGCCGTACGCTGCAATACACCTTTGAGTCCTGTTGTGACATATCACCAAAACAATTTATACAAAATGTACGTCTCAACCAGGTACGGCGCATTCTGCAAAATCCGAGCGAACAACGGTGCATCAATGAAATCGCCTTTGACTTTGGTTTTTTTCATCTGGGATATTTTTGCCAAAGCTACAAGCAGTTGTTTGGTGAGTCGCCCATGCAAACACGTTCTAATGTCTAAAACCCAAAAAGTGTCGAGGGACAACTTAAAAAAATGTAGTTAGACGATATGAAAGACGAATAGATTAGTTGACTATCCTGCCTCAAGATCACAACGCATGAACTTCACTTCAAGTGCCTGCCGCCATCAAGGTGCAAAGTCCTTCCTGTCATATAGTGACTAGCCAAAACAAACTTAATGCCATCTATCACTTCTTCAAAGCCTGCCTCTGAGGGAATCAGTGCTTTTTTCAGAGCTTTGGTTTTGTACGCCTCGTCATCATGTTCATTGAATTTTATCATGGCAGGAGAGAGAGTATTGACTTTCACCTTGGGAGCCAGCATCGCTGAGAACGACAGCGTCAGGTTGTTGAGTGCAGCTTTACTGGCCGCGTAAGCGATGTGTTTTTTACTGCCTTTTTCCGCAACGTAATCACTGATGTGGATGATGTCCGACGTTTTATCGCCAGACATTAATTGGTCTTTGAGCGTTAAGTTAACCAGATAAGGCACGGTAGCGTGAACCGTCATCATCTGGTTCATGATTTGTAATGCGTTTTCACTGGGATTTTTTTTGTTCTCCGGTTGCCAGTCGGAAGCGTTATGGATGATGGCTCGAATCGCCTTATATTCTTGACCAACATAATGCAAAAAACCCTCTAAGCTACTTTGTTGATAAAAATCTACCTGTTGCAAGTCGGCTCCACTGTCGCGCAGTATTTTCAGCTGGGGATAGTCGCTTCGGTAAGTGCCAACGACTTTGTATCCGTCAGATATAAGTTGCTGCGCCAGAGCGAATCCTAAACGCTTCCCCACTCCAGTTATTAGAATCGTTTCACTCATCGTAAAAACTCAGCTCTAGTTTGAGGGTTAGTTTTGAAACTGCCACCAAGCGCGGTTGTGGTGGTTTCAGAGTTAGCGTCCATAACGCCTCTCGATTTAACGCAGTAGTGAGTTGCTTTAATCGTCACAGCCACATTTTCTGTTTCAACCAGAGCCTGTATCGCGACCAGGATTTGTTGAGTAAGGCGTTCTTGAACCTGCGGACGCTGAGCAAAGAATCGAACAATACGGTTTATTTTAGATAGCCCAAGAATCTTGGATTCTGGGATATAAGCCACTTGTGCTAAACCATCGATGGTGATGAAGTGATGTTCGCACGTCGAAGTTAAATCTATATCCGATACCTTAACCATTTCATCAACTGACATTTTGTTGTCGATAACACTAATTTTGGGGAAGTTATTGTAGTCGAGCCCTGAAAATATCTCGTGAACGTACATCTTTGCAATGCGATGAGGTGTTTCAGCGAGACTGTCATCGGTTAAATCCAGCCCGAGCGTACTGACAACTTCCGTCAAAAGCCCTTTGATGCGGTTGTACTTCTGGTCGGGGTTCATTTCGCTCGATGTCATCGGGGTTTCAAGCCCCTTTTCGAGCAAAGCTTCTCTTACTTTTTCAGCTTCTGTGGTTAGCATTGAGTCGCTCCTTATGAGTTAATCTTCAAGTTCTGCTTCATAGCTCAGGGTGAGCGAGACGGAATCGGCGAAACGTAGAGCATGAGGCTTGTCAATTCTCACCTGAGCGTATCGGACCCATGAATGGTCGATACAAATACCGAGTACGTCGCTGGTTAACTTTTCTAAAAGCAGAAACCGTCCAGATTCAACATGTTCAATAATTTTTTTGCAGATATTTTTGTAGTTAAGTGCGTTCTCCACATCATCAGAGAGGCAAAGGTTGTTCGCGGGATAATGGATCTCCGCATTTATGACGATGTCTTGCTGCTTGGTTTTTTCTTCTTCGTTGAAGCCGATGAAGGTTCTTAATCTGAGATTTGTGATGGTGATAATCGCATTGTGATTCATAACAGTTTCCGATCCTTAGAAGGTAGAGTGAGTTACGTGCCTATTAGAGGAAAAGATCAATAAAGCTCAAGCGTTCTGTTTAAAGCAGTTACAGGGACTAAGTGAAGCTGACCTCGAACGGTATAAGTTCGGTTTTCTGACTCAGCTGATCGAAGTTGTTCCAGAGATGCTGAAAAGAGATATCTAGAGTGGGATGAAGTTCTTGCGCGGCAACATCAACTAACGGTCGAAGCACAAAAGCGTACTCGGTGATTTCACCTCGAGGCAGCTCTACTCCATCGATAGTGCCCACTTCGTTACCGTAAAGAAGGATATCGATATCCATCGTGCGCGAAGCGTATTCTTTAGTTTCACGCTTGCGGTCATTCTCTAATTCGATTTGATGCAGAACCTTAGCCAGTTCAGCGATAGAAAGGTCACATTCAAACCCAACGACTAGGTTTAGGAAGTTGTCTCCTTCAAAACCAACAGGCTCACAATCGTAAAAATTAGAGATGTGTAGAGGTGCAAAGCGGCTATTCAATGCTTTGAGAGATTCTGTGACGTGATATTCGCGGTTAATGTTGCTTCCGATGCTGACATAAACGGTGGCCATAATTTTTTCTCCCTTTTAATCGGCCTCTTACGTTGTAAGTCGCTAGGAAGATCAGCTATGGATCCGTTTGATGTAGGGAGGGTAAAAGAAAATCTCCCGACAACTCATATAGAGTTCGGTTCTGAGTCGGAAAGGAGGACTTTTGAACTAGAAAATGCCACGGGCGAAAATTCAGCTTATGAAGGTTCTGGACATAACCTTCTTAGAGTAATCACTTAAATTAGGAAAATACGGATAACTTTAGGTATCTTAAAGTCGCTTACTGGACGGTCCAGTCCCGCTCATTCAAAGCACATACCCCGTCAGCACACTTCTGGACAAGAAATCATTTTAGGCTCGGTTGTGCTCTTAAAATTTGACTGATCAGCTTTATTGCAAAGCCTATTGCCCAAATTCCCTTATCTACCACAGTACCATCAAGCTCAATACATTTGATTCAGCTCTATTCGACTTCTACTTTTACAGAGGGAGTCGTTTGCTTCATCCTACGTTCAACTAAACGGAGAGACGTAATGTTAAAAACAATTTTAGTGATATATTTCAGCTTATTCGCAGTAATTCAAGCAAGTTACGCAACAGACATGGATAAATCTAAGGCAGAACAATCTGCAAAAACCCTAGAGGTTGCCCAAGCTTTTCTGTGGGCTGCTGGATCTGGGGATATGGAAAAGCTAAGTACTCTAATGGCTGACGATTTTGTTTGGCATAATGAAGGAGATGATTCTATTCCTTGGATTGGTAACTGGGAGTCTAAAGAAACAGTTTTAAATACCTTCTTGCCTCGCTTTGGTGCTGGATTAAAAACAACGAGCTGGACTACAGATTATAGTTTTGCCAACGGTGATCAAGCCGTCTTTATGGGGACCATGAGTGC
>NZ_JBFRJM010000060.1:0-66740 GCF_041468865.1 Vibrio sp. 10N.286.52.C3
CGCTAATCCGCGATGAACCAAAAAAAAGCCAGCCTGAAGAGGGGCTGGCTAAAGACAAGATATGCCTTGTCGACATGTAGAAGATTTTCAGTCTAATTTACGAGGGTCAGGTAAATTAAACTGAGGCATCAATTTGATACCCAGAGTGACTTACTACTCTATCGACGAATCTACTCCTAGGAGTGCTTATGCATAAGGGGGGAATTCCCCTATAAATGCTGCTCGATGTGATAATTGAGAACCTAGAGTAAATATTTGGGATTCTGAGCCTGTGATTGGGAGCCTACAGCTCTCGTACTACTCGGAATCCTAGATAGTTCGCTGCCGTTGAAGGCGGTACGTACAGTTCGTTAAACACTTTTGCTTCTTCAGGAGAGAAGCTCCACGCGCCACCTTTTGCTAGGCCTTTCTGAACGGTTGTCCATTCCCATACATTACCCACCATGTCGTAGAAGCCTGTTGGTGTTGGTTGGAATGACTTAACCGGAGATGTACTAACGTTTGACCATGGTGTACCCGCCCAGCCAGTGTTGGCTTTGCCTGAACGGAATTCATTGCCCCACCAGAAGTTGGTGTCTTGGCCAGCTCTTGCTGCAGCTTCCCACTCTTGTGGTGTTGGCAAGCGGTAAGTGAAGCCGGTGTTTTTAGATAACCAACGTGTATAAGCTTTGGCATCGTTTTGGCTAACACAAACTACCGGTGAGTTATTAGCTTGCTTAAAGCCTGGGTTCTGCCAGTCTTTATCTGAAACGGTTGTGATCTCTGCATTGACGAATGTATCGCAGGTGTTCATCAGCTCAGCGTCTGTCTGGTAGCCTGTGTTTTTTACGAATGCTTTGAAGTCTTGAACACGGGTTGGTGTTGCGGCTAATGCAAACGGCTGTTTGATCGTCACTTGTTGTGCGTTATTTTCACCCAGTAGGTAGCGACCCGAGCCGACAACAATCATTTCAGGGCTCTGAATGTCGTTACCCATCGGATCGGCAAACTTGGTGCCGACATTTAATGAATTCTGTTTCGCTTGCAATACGGCTCGTAGGTTGTGATCGCGGGCTATCTTCAGCTCTTGATGGAAAGAAAGGTAGCCTTCTTTTTCGATCGTGACCATGTGTTGGCCCGTCGGTAACATCACTTCAACCGGTGTACTGCCATAGTTCACGCCGTTGATAGAAACATTGTCGTTGTATTGATTTGAACGCACCACCAAGTTAACCCAAGCAACTTCTTTTTGCTGGTCGTTGGCTTGTTGCTCGCTTTGTGTGAAACAGTTTGATGACTGAATACTAAGCAGGCGACAAGGTGTGTTCTTATCTGGACGAGTTTCTAGGTTCGCCGCAATCACCGCTCGGTAACGGTTATCTTCAGAGAAGCCAGAGGATTTCACTTTGTGTTGCAGAACGTGAATGTTCAGCGAAGCAGACGCAAGGTGCTCTTTCACTGTTTTCGATTCAGTCGCGTTATCGATTAGGCTGTGTTGGAATTGTTTTACCGCTTTTTGAAGTGCCAAAGTCACCGTTTGGTCTGAACACTGCGCCAGTGTCATATCGCTGCTGCAACGGTTGGTAAAGCTAACAGTTTGCTCTTCCGTCTGAGTGATCTCGTATCTTAGTCGCTCTGCTCTTGCTCTTAGCTTGTCTTGGTTTAGGTTTGCGATTGAAGCTTCTGCCGCGGCTTTCTCGGCTTGGATAGCCTCAAGCTCCATCACCAAGCCTTGCTGCTTTTGCTCTGAGTCTGAAATCGCAAGTTTGCCTTCTTTTACGGTTTTCCAAGCGTCTTGGAAGCGTTTTTGAGCAAGCGAGATATCGAAATCGGGATCATCAATCATGCGCGTGTAATCTTGCTCTAGGCTGGCTTTTGCCTTTGCGAGTGTTTGCTCTGCTTGAGCTGATAACTCAGCTAGACGTGCCGTTTGCTGCGCCTGATTGTCGACTTCGTTTTGTTTGTCGGCTAATTTCTTTTCAACAGCCGTTAAGTCGGCATGCTTTTCAAAAAGTGAGCTTTCAATGTCGGTGACAGATGACGCGATCGCTGGTGGTGTTGCCTCAGCAAAAACAGCTGGCGTCATTAAGCATGGAGCAAGTGCAAATAATAGAGTAGGAAGACCTTGGCGCATGATGGGCTACTTCAATCGTAATTTAGGTTAATCGAATATTCTAAACGAGAACGCCATTTCGTCTGCAGCTACTGTTTATAACGATAAAACAAGGTTATAACGACCATACAAATTTGTAACGATCATACAGTTTATAACTATCAACAAAATGGCGAGTGTTCATTCAGCTTTGTGAAATAGGCACGGCTATCTGATATCGAGCTAAGCGTTTTGAATTGGCTCAGGCTCTATATACAAAGGGTGTTTAGCTTTCTTTGCTAGGAAGAAGCTTAACCCAAATCGTGTCGCTGCCGTTGATGGTAACTGTGCGGTTGTAAGACTCGTAACCTTGTTTTGAAATGGTTACTTGGTGACGACCACTTGGTAGCGCAACCTCAAGAGGGGTGCTGCCATACTTAATGCCGTTGATGGTTACTGAGTCGTTGTACTGATCAGAACGTACCGTCACGTTAGCCCACTGTTTGTCACTCTTCTTAACGACTGCTGCGTCACTGCCTGTTAAACAGTAGCGAGTCGAAACATTCAATAGGTTACATGCTGCAACTGCTTCAGGTTTTGCTTGAAGTTGAGCTTGCATCTGCATGAAGTAAGAGTTGTTACCAGAGAAGCCGCTCTTGATCGCTTGGCTGTCTTGAACATGGATATTCAGCTGAACACCTTGTAAGTTTTGCTTCGCAAGTGTGCTTTCTGTGAGCTGCTCAAGTAATTGGCTCTTGAACGTTTGCACGGCTTTTTGATTGGTCAGGTGTTTACCCTGTGCAGTACACTCACCAAGTGTCATTGTTGATGAACATGTGGTGGTATAGCTGGTTTCAAGCACCGCACTTTCACGCAGTTCTGTTGCGATACGTTTTACGCGAGCTTCAACTTTTGACTCTCTCAAGTTTGCCAGCTCATTATTCAGGCGAGCTTGCTTTTGCTTGATTTGAGAAAGGTGAATTTCGCTCTCGTTGATCGCTTGTTCGTTATCTAGCTGAGACGATTGATTCTCTTTAACCGCAGCCCAAGCGTCTTGGTAACTTTTCTGGAAAGAGACTAAATCTGTTTCTGGATCTTCAAGCAAGCGACTGTACTGTTTGTCGAGTACAGACTTGGCTCTGTTACGTTTTGTCTTAAGTTCTTCACCTTCGCGCAACAACTTGCTGTTCTTGTTTTGAAGTTGTTTTAGGTTTTCAGTCGCCGATACTTTGGTTGCTGAAATACGCTCAATATCTGAGTTTTTCTCTGTTAGCTTTGCATCGATAGCTGAAACGGGATCGACTTGATTCAGTTCTTCAGCGGATACCGATGCAGATACCCAAAGTGGGGATAGCGCAAGTAAAAGCGCTGAAATTCGAAAGTTAGTCATAGGTCCCTGCAACTTGTAGATTGAAAATTGGCTCGTTAATAAAGTGTCTACTTCCTAGTTGTGAGTCACTAGTTATTAGCAATTAACACAGTACCCGTCTTTATACCGTTTTATTGCTATCCAATCTACTCAAAAGCCAAGTTTCGGTACTTCGGATACACTTTTTACAGGCTTATAGCCAATTATTTGAGCTATATAAGAAAATTTATTCATTATGTTGGCGTGAAAAAGCATTTATTGACCACATGGTTTTTCGTGCTTGTGTGATTGCTTGTGAAGTCCCTAAACTCGCCGGAACGATTGGTTTTACAATGCCCGTAGTTTGTACACTCTTGATCATCCTTCCGGAGGCATGATCAAGATGATCGCGATAATGATCTTTTCATTCTCGCGAGCAAATAACTCTCATGAGCATTTACAAATTCATCTTATGCGCATTTAAGAGTATTATTCTTACTATGTTGACCCGAGTATTTTTCTGTCATGTCTAAACCTTTACCCTTTCCTAACCTAGACCTTTCTCCGCTAGGCCTTACTGGCCCTCGTCCTGCTGAGATCATCACTTTGCCATCGCATATGGATTGCCACGATCACCATTATTCTCAGGTGGTGATTGGTTTAAAAGGTCAGGCGGAATTTGAAGTGAGTGGTAAGGGGAATCTTGTTGGCCCAGGACAAGGTTGTGTGGTGACAGCGAGCTCTGATCATGCTTTCGGCGGAGTGGTTGGTCAGTCGGATATTCTCGTGCTCAACATGCCTATGCCAACCGATGATGACCCTCTGATGCTAGAGAAGATTAACCAGTTAGAATCATCGAACGTCTACTTCCAATTAGATGCGCAAATTCAAAAGCTTATCCATATGTTGGTGCAAGAGATGCAGGCCAGTCCTGATGATCTGTTATTAAGCCGTGCGTGCAATGATACGGTGATTGCATTGATGCAAAGGCACATCTCGGCATTTGAAACCTCAATCAAAGATTCACGCTTTGATCTTGAAGCGTTGGATCGCTACATAGAACAGCATTTAGCAAACAAGATCTCCGTCGCGCAGCTTGCGGGTAGTGTGTTCTTGGGTGAAAGCCAGTTCCATATGTTATTCAAAGAGCAAATGGGCATTACCCCTCACCAGTACGTTCTTGGCAAGCGCATCGACCGTTCTCGTCGTTTAATTGAACAAGGTAATCTAAGCCTTGGTCAGGTCGCTGAACTGGCTGGTTTCTCCGGTCAATCTTCCTTTACTCACACCTTTTCACGCCTTCAAGGCATGTCACCATCCCAATACAAAAAGAAAATTTCTGTTAAATAGTGAAACAAAACGGCATATTATTTTAAAGTTTCATATGTGACCTTGTGTTTGTTTTGTTAATAAAGCGAGTTTTTAGCAAAAAACTCGGAGTTTTTGACAAGTAATCCTTATATACTCTAAATACACTGCAGCCATTGTAGAGATCCCGAACTCTTTTCGGGTGTGAGATTAAGGAAAACGCATGTTTACAGCTACTGATGTGTTAAAGCCAGAATTCAATGAGCAGTCGCTTGCTGATCTTTGGACGCTTATCTCACCATTATATATGGTGGATGAAACCCAATGGCTAGAGCAACTTCTGCCGCTAGCTACCCCTTCTGAGTCTGAAAAGCAGCAAATTACAGACAAAACGACGTCGTTGATTGAGTCTATCCGTGCGGATAAAACATCTATTCAGATGATCGACGCCTTGTTGCTTGAATACAGCTTAGATACTCAAGAGGGCATCTTGCTAATGTGTCTGGCGGAAGCCTTGATGCGTATTCCTGATTCGGCAACCGCTGATGCGTTGATTCGCGACAAACTTAGCGTTGCGGATTGGAAATCTCACCTGAAGAATTCTGACTCGGTTTTTGTTAACGCATCAACTTGGGGCCTAATGCTAACAGGCAAGGTGGTTGGACTTTCATCTAAAGAGCAGAGTGCAGGTCAAGCGGTTAACCGTTTAGTGAACAAGCTTTCTGAGCCGGTGATTCGTAAAGCGATGCACCAAGCGATGAAGGTGATGGGTCACCAATTCGTTCTTGGTCGCAGCATTGCTGAAGCGCAGAAGAACGGTAAGTCTATGCGTGACAAAGGTTTTACCTACTCATACGACATGCTAGGTGAAGCGGCACTGACCACTGCTGACGCAAACAAATACTTCAAAGATTACCTAATGGCGATTGAAGCCGTAGGTCGAGACACATACGTCTCTTCAAAATCTAGCCCAGCACCGTCTGTTTCTATCAAGCTTTCTGCGCTTCACCCACGTTATGAAGTGGCGAATGAAGACCGCGTACTGACTGAGCTATGCGACACGCTAGAGCAGTTACTGCGCCGTGCGATTGAGCTTGATGTTGCGATCACGATTGATGCAGAAGAAGCGGATCGCCTAGAGCTTTCGCTTAAGTTATTCGAAAAACTGTATCGCAGCGAGCTAGTGAAAGGCTGGGGCAAGTTTGGTCTGGTTATTCAAGCGTATTCAAAGCGTGCGTTACCGGTTCTAGTTTGGCTAAACCGCCTAGCAAAAGAGCAGGGTGACTTAATCCCACTTCGCCTAGTTAAAGGTGCTTACTGGGATAGTGAGATCAAATGGTCACAACAAGCTGGTTTCGATAACTACCCTGTTTACACTCGCAAAGAAGCGACTGATGTAGCCTACCTAGCGTGTGCGCGTTATCTATTGAGCCCAAGCGTTCGTGGTAATATCTTCCCGCAGTTTGCGAGCCACAATGCTCATACGGTTTCTGCTATTGCCGTCATGACCGACCATAAAGACTTTGAATTCCAACGCTTACACGGCATGGGTGATTCTCTGTACAACCATGCGATGGAAGCTTACCAACAGTCGGTACGTATCTACGCACCGGTTGGCAGCCATAAAGATCTACTGCCATACCTAGTACGTCGCTTGCTAGAAAACGGCGCAAACAGCTCGTTTGTCCACCGTCTAGTTGATGCGCGTTGCCCTGTGGCAGAGCTGACTCAACACCCTGTCGATATGCTTCTGGCATTCGATACATTGCACAACACTAAGATTCCTCTGCCTCCAGCGGTATTCCCTGAGCGTAAGAACTCTTACGGTGTGAACATTGATATTGAAAGTGAAGCGCATCAGTTTGAAGAGCAGGTTAAGTCTTTCCTTAACAATCAATGGACTGCTGGCCCAGTGATCAACGGTGAATCTCTTGCCGAAAGCATGATCAAGGCTGATCAGAACGTTGAGCAAGTCACGGCACCTTACGATCGTCGTATTAACGTGGGTCAGGTGGCTTTCGCTAACCTTGATCATGTTTCCGCAGCGATCTCTGGCGCAGACGCGGCATTCGCTGATTGGAACGCAACTTCGGTTGAAACCAAAGCGGCTGCACTTGAGAAGCTGGCTGATCTGATGGAAGACAACCTTGCTGAATTGGTGGCGATTTGTCATCAAGAAGCGGGTAAGACGATTCACGATAGCGTTGATGAAGTGCGTGAAGCAGTCGACTTCTGTCGTTACTACGCCAAACAAGCGGACAACCTGCAAGGTTTCGAACTAAAAGGTTTTGACGGCCAAACTCGAATCGCTTCACGACAAGGTCGTGGTGTGTTCGTTTGTATCAGCCCTTGGAACTTCCCTCTCGCTATCTTCCTTGGCCAAATTACAGCGGCACTAGTCGCGGGTAACACGGTTGTGGCGAAACCTGCTGAGCAAACAAGCTTGATTGCAGCTCGCGCGGTGGAACTGATGAACCAAGTGGGTTTCCCTGCTGGCACTATTCAGTTGCTTCCAGGTCGTGGTGCTGAGATCGGCAGTGCGCTAACCAGCCACGATGCAATTGCGGGCGTTGCCTTTACGGGTTCAACACCAACTGCACAACGCATCAACGTGTCACTAGCAAGCCGTAACGCTAAGCCAGTTCCCTTTATCGCGGAAACCGGTGGCCAAAATGCAATGATCGTCGACAGTACGGCACTGCCTGAGCAGGTGGTTCGTGACGTGATTCGTTCTGCATTCGCTTCTGCAGGTCAACGTTGTTCTGCATTGCGTGTGCTTTATATCCAAGAAGACATTGCAGACCGCGTAATTGCACTGATTCACGGTGCAATGGACGAGCTAAGTGTTGGTATTCCACATCTACACAAAACGGATGTTGGTCCTGTTATCGATGAAAATGCGAAACAGAAGCTAATGGCGCACCTAAAAAACATGACCAATACCCAGAAGAAGGTGGCTCAACTTTCTCTAGGTACGGATTGTGAACATGGTGATTTTGTTCCACCAAGTGCTTTTGAAATTGATGACATCAGCTGTTTGAAAGAAGAACAGTTTGGCCCTGTGCTACACATTGTTCGCTTCAAGGCGAGTGAGTTAGCGCAAGTGGTAGACCAAATTAACCAAACCGGTTTTGGCTTGACCATGGGTATCCACAGCCGTAACGAAACAACTTACCGTTGGATCGAAAAACACGTTCGAGTGGGTAACTGCTACATCAACCGTGACCAAGTGGGTGCTGTTGTTGGGGTTCAACCATTCGGCGGTCAAGGCTTGTCGGGTACTGGCCCTAAAGCGGGTGGTCCTCACTACCTATATCGCTTTACTGATGTTCATTTTTCTCAATCACAAGACAAGGCATAAGGAGCAGTATCATGGTTCATCAAGTGACAGGTTTTTCTGATGCTTTGTTAGCGTGGGAACAATGGAATCTTACCGACTTTGATCATAAGAGTGCTCAGGTACTTTCATTCAAATCAGAGATCGAAAGTCAGTCTGCACCTTTGGCAGCAGTCGCGACTTATCATTTAGAGCAAGCATCTGCACTGCTTTCTGAACATCACCTTATGGCAGGCCCTACGGGCGAAACTAACGAGCTGTATGCTGCTGGTCGTGGTGTGGCATTAGTGATTGTTGATGATCGCGAAGAGAAAGTGCCCGCACTGCAAACCGCAACGGCAATGATTACTGCTGCCCTATTGGCAGGTAACAGCGTTCAATTGTGCAGTGATGACGTGCAGTTCAACACCTTAATTGCTGACGCCGCGAAACAAGCGAATCTGCCAACTAACTTGGTACAAGTTGCCTCGTATGATGCTGCTCAACAGCTGCTGTCTTGCGATGTACGAAGTGCGGGTTACGTGGGTAATTCACAAACGGCTCAAGCTATCAATTTACAACTTGCTAAGCGTGACGGTGCAATCGTCGGTTTAGTAGCTGAAACGGATCTAACGGCAATGAATGTTGCTAATGATCCACACCTATCGCTGCGCTTCATTACCGAGCGTACGCGAACTATAAATATAACAGCCGTGGGCGGTAACGCGACCTTGCTCGAACTTGGAAGCGAAGCTCACTAACCTTCAGTAATACTGGCTCTAAACACTTTTGGGTTTGTCCATTTTGGTTTTCTCCATCTTTGGATTGAGTTCATAGTGCTTTGGAGCCTGAATACCTAACTCAATGCACTTGCTTGCCTTTACGGTGAGTGCTTTGCATTGAATTAGGCATGGAAGGCTTTCTACAAAATGAGGACTATCAAATGATAGAAAACAGTTTTGCAATAACGACGACGTTCATTGCGTATCTAATTATGATGCTGGCAATCGGTGTTATTGCTTACAAACGTACATCTAACTCAACTGACTACTTCCTAGGTGGTCGTTCGTTAGGTCCATGGCCTGCTGCACTTTCTGCTGGTGCATCAGACATGAGTGGTTGGTTGCTACTTGGCCTACCAGGTTACGCTTACGCTGCTGGCTTTGAAGCATTCTGGCTTGCTGGTGGCCTGCTTGTGGGTACTTGGGCGAACTGGTTAATCAGTGCTAAGCGTCTGCGTACTTACAGTATTACAACTGAATCACTGACGTTGCCTGAGTTCCTATCTCGTCGCTTCAATGATAACTCTAAGCTGATCCAAACAATTTCTGCTTTCTTTATCCTTTTATTCTTCCTTTTCTACACAAGTTCAGGCTTGGTAGCGGGTGGTAAATTGTTTGAAACGGTATTTGGCCTAGATTACACAACAGCGGTAATTATCGGCACAGTATGTGTGGTTTCGTACACCCTGTTTGGTGGTTTCCTTGCGGTATCTTGGACTGACTTGGTTCAAGGTCTATTGATGTCTGCTGCGCTATTGATTGTACCAATCGCAGCAATGAACGGTGGCCTTGGCCAACTGTCTACTGACCTACACAACATCAACCCAGAGCTTCTAACGCTATGGAATGATGCGAAAGGCGAGCCACTTTCTGCTATCGCGATCATCTCGCTAGCGGCATGGGGTCTAGGTTACTTCGGTCAGCCACACATCCTTGCACGTTTCAAAGCAACACGTAGCAACAAAGACCTAACAACAGCGCGTCGTATCGCGGTGGTATGGTCTGCACTGTCTATGGTTGGTGCAATGCTAGTGGGTCTTGTTGGTCTAATCTACGTGACTAACTCTGGCGCTCCTAAGCTAGACGATGGCGAGAAGATCTTCATGCTTCTTGTGAACGCGATGTTCCACCCAGTAATCGCAGGTATCCTACTTGCTGCAATCCTAGCGGCAATCATGAGTACTGCGGATTCACAGCTATTGGTATCTTCATCTGCACTAGCAGAAGATCTTTACAAGCAAGTACTTAAGAAAGATGCGACGTCTGAAGAGATAGTTCGTGTAGGTCGTTTCGCGGTAATCCTAATCTCTCTTATTGCTCTTGTGCTAGCGATGACGCCAGACAGTTCAGTACTTGGCCTTGTGTCTTACGCATGGGCAGGTTTCGGTGCGGCATTTGGTCCAGCTATCGTATTGAGCCTGTACTGGTCTCGTATGAACCGTAACGGCGCTCTAGCGGGTATCGTTGTTGGTGGTGTTACGATTGTTCTTTGGAAGCAGTTCACGGGCGGTTGGTTCGATGTGTACGAAATCGTACCGGGAATCATCCTATCGACTCTTTCTATCGTTATCGTGAGTCTAATTACGGGCGAGCCTGAAGACGAAGTTAAGAAGCAACACGCTGAGTTCGAGAAGAACCTCGTTGAGCTAGACTAATTTACATTGTAAAAATACCAATGAATTAGCAAAAGACATGAACAATAGAGTCACTTCGGTGGCTCTATTTTTTTATGTGAGTACGACCTTTGTCTTATTTCAAATTAAGTTTATTCGAGGTTTTCTGATATTGAAATGGGGGTTTACAATGTAAATCGAAAGCGAAGGATCTTGAGCGAGAAATGAAAGGTCTGTCTTGTTGGTGGCGTGTGATGTCAAAAAATAAAACAGAAAAATGGCTATTTTTTGAACTTGGCGCTCACTTTTGTCATTAGCTCGGTGAATTGTGGAACCGAATTGGACATGATGTGTCAATTGTCAGTAACCACTAAAGACCTATAGGACAAAGGTATGCCTGATCTCTATTGCAAAGGATGTAAAAAAACAACACTACATAAGTCTATAATGAAACGTTGTGAATCAGAGCCCGAGACAGCTTCTGGCCGTATGATGCAATGGACGTCAAAACTATTTAGTGGAAACCTGTACTACGATATGGAAACTCAGCACTTCTGCCGCACGTGCAATTGTCGTTGCGAAACAGGAAGTACTGTACCCCAAATTGGTTTAGCTTAACTTACAGTAAGCGCTCACTAACTTAGATCAAAAAACCTCCGTTTTAGGAGGTTTTTGCGTTTCTATGCGGCTTTGAGTGCTAGCTCGGCAACAATGGCGTCGCCATCAATCTTCACATCCCAACCATAGTTTGAGTATTCACTTGCTAGTGCTTGAGCAACATCTTTTGATACCGTTACGTGTGTCCATGAACCAATACCGTAAGGTTTATATGCGAGTTCTTGCGTTTTCATAATAGAGTCATCCTTTCTCTTTGATAATTATATTATTCACTTTGGCCTATATCCTTTCTTTCGTTTCCGGCTCAACTTATTTGTTAATCGGGTCATTTCTATAATAATTTGTTAATAACCAGAGTTTGATTTATAAGGGTTCTTATCTATTTGTATGTGTTTATATCTGGCGTGAATATCATCCGTGCATTTAGTTTTTAAATGTGTGAGCGAGGTTTTCTTCGATTGCACTTGGTATGGAATATACTGAGCGGAATTTAGAATGTTTAAGGAATGTTATGTCTCAGCATCAGCTCGATCGTATCGATAAAGAGATACTAAGAATTCTGCATATGAAAGGGCGTTTACCTGTTGTTGAACTGGCAAAACAGGTCAACCTTACGACGTCACCTTGCTCTGATAGACTCAAGCGATTGGAGAAAGAGGGCTACATCACGGGCTATCATGCTGAGCTTTGTTCAGAAAAGCTGGGACTCGATGTTCAAGTCTTTATCCATATCCGTCTCGATCAGACTAGCTTTTCGATCTTCGACAAATTTGCCCAAGCCGTGGAAATGATGCCTGAGGTGGAAGAGTGCTACTCACTGTCGGGTGACTTTGACACCATGATCAAGGTTCGAGTGAAAGACATGAAGGCGTACCAAGCGTTTATGGCAACGAAGTTGGGCACCTTGCCTGGTGTGATTCAGACACGTAGTGAAGTGGTGATTGAAGAGCATAAAAAGGGCTTCGGCGTGAACCCTGAGTTGTTGGCAACTCTAAAATAGTGGCCTAATTTCGCTTACCAACGTGATTTAGATATAAAAAATGGAAGCAATAAGCTTCCATTTTTTGTTGAGCGTCAGATAAAGAGCAACCCGATAAACTTGTTCGCCTTAAAGCGTAATGGCCGCAGAGATTAAGCCAATCACACCACCGAATACACCGCCCCAAACGACCAACCAACCAAGGTGTTTCTTGATCATGGTCTGAACCATCTCTTTAACCAGCTTAGGTGTTAGTTCATTCAAGCGCTGATCGATGATCGCCTCAATGTTTTCTTTGATTTCATCCATCATCGCAGGCGATTCTAGCTCGTCTTTGATGGCATTTTTTACAGAATCACTCTTGCTGATTTCAATCACAGATTCTTGCATCTTCTCAACAAACGGCGCTTTCATTGGCTCTAGTGCTTCTGTGCCACCAAACATTGCCAACATACCGCCAAACTGAGAGTTCTCGATAACATGCACCAGTGAGTCGAATGCAGGGTTAAAGTCGATCTTCTGAATCACAGGCTCTAGATTGAGCGACTTTCCTGTCATCTCGCTGCTTAGGAAGCGGTCGATGTTACTTTCTGTAAAGAATTGCTCCATCATCAGTTGCTTGATGGCTGCCTTGAACTCTTCAAAGCGCGCTGGAATCACTCCAGAACCGTATAGGCCGGGTACTTTCTCGAACAACATGTGAATCGCAAGCCAGTTGGTGATGGCACCAGAAAAGGCGAATAGGCCTGCATAAAGCAAGTATTGGTTTGCTGTCGCATAGCCGCCAGCAAGCAGCGCTAACGCGATAACGTTAGTTAAGACACTTTTGTTCATGGTTGATCTCTAGAAAGAATATTGCGCGCATTTTAAGAAAAAAACGCCAAGAAAAAAACAAAAGGATCGATGAAGTTTATTGGACAGGTAGCAAAGAGCGCCAAATAGCAGGCATAAAAAAGGCTAGCCTCCCCCCGAAGTCTAGCCTTATTCCAGAACGCGCAAGCGAGGCGTCTTTGGTGTTAATGTCATTATATAATTACGACATAACATTCTGCCATGTGTAATTTACCGCTAATAAACAAATTGCTGTGAATCACATCGCACTTTTAAAATAGCACAAAAATTAAGCGTTTGTAGCTTGCTCAAGGTCATCGGCAATGAAGCCACCGGTTTGGTGATTCCATAGCTGCGCATAAATACCATTCTGGTTAATCAGCTCTTGGTGCGTGCCTTCTTCTACGATATTGCCGGCATCAAGCACGATCAGGCGATCCATCGCTGCGATGGTCGACAGGCGGTGTGCAATCGCAATAACCGTTTTGCCTTCCATTAGCTCAATCAAGCTCTCTTGAATCGCTGCCTCTACCTCAGAATCGAGTGCAGAAGTTGCTTCATCGAGAACCAATAGTGGTGCATTTTTCAAAAGAACACGTGAGATAGCGACACGTTGACGCTGACCACCAGAAAGCTTAACGCCACGTTCACCTACTTGAGCATCGTAACCAATGTTGCCAAACGGGTCGGTTAGCGTTTCGATAAACTCATGCGCGTGTGCTTGTTTAGTTGCCGCGTATACTTCTTCGTCTGATGCCTCTGGTCGACCGTAAAGAATGTTGTCTTTGATCGAACGGTGCAGCAGTGAGGTATCTTGGGTCACCATACCTATGTTGCTACGCAGAGAATCTTGAGTAACGCTCGAGATCTCTTGGTCATCAATCAGGATGCGACCACTTTCTACATCGTGGAAACGCAGTAGTAAGTTAACTAGGGTCGATTTACCTGCACCTGAACGGCCAACCAAACCCACTTTTTCACCCGGTTTGATGTTGAGGTTTAGGTTGTTGATCACCCCCTTATTCTCACCGTAGTTAAAGCTTACATTGTCGAAGTTGATACCGCCTTGTGGAACCTCCAGAGGCTTCGCGTCTTTCTTGTCTTCAATAGCAATAGGCTTAGACAGAGTTTTAATGCCGTCAATCACGGTACCAAGGTTCTCAAACAGACCACCAATTTCCCACATGATCCATTTCGACATGCCGTTAATACGCAGAGCCAAGCTGACCGCAATCGCGATTGCACCCACGGTGATTGCGCTATCTAGCCATAGGTAGATAGAGATACCCGCAATGCTGAACACCAATAGATAGTTAGCGAATTCCACGCAGATGTTGAAGCCGGTTACCAAGCGCATTTGGCGGTGCACAGTATCTAGGAAGCCTTCCATGCCTTCTTCGGCGTATTCGGTTTCTCTTTTACTGTGTGAGAACAATTTCACCGTCGCGATGTTGGTGTAGCTATCAACAATACGACCTGTCATCAGTGAACGAGCATCCGCTTGCTCTGAAGACACGTCTTTTAGCTTTGGCACGAAGTGCAGTTGAATACCGATGTAAACGAATAGCCAAATCAGCATCGGAGCCATCAAGCGCCAATCTGATTCAGCAAGCATGAACAGCATCGCCGTGAAGTAAACCGTCACGTAGACAAACACATCGACCATCTTGGTCACAGTTTCGCGCACTGCAAGCGAGGTTTGCATCACTTTGGTCGCGACACGTCCGGCGAAGTCATCTTGATAGAAGGACAGGCTTTGCTTCAAAAGGTAGCGGTGTGCTAACCAACGAATCGACATTGGGTAGTTGCCCAGCAAAGTTTGGTGAAGCAATAGCGAGTAAACACTGATCAAGATTGGCATCACAACCAACAGCAGAATACCGAGCCCCATCAATGTCGATTCGTTGTCTGCTAAGAAAGTGTCTGGGTTGCTTGTTGATAGCCAGTCGACCAATTGCCCCATGTAACCGAACAGCGCGACTTCGATGATCGCGATGGTCATGCTCATTAGGCCGAGCAAGATTAACGGTTTTTCAAAACCTCGAGTGTAATGGCGGCAGAATGCCAGTATTCCAGTAGGAGGTTGTATCGGCTCTCCCTTTGGAAAGGCTTCAGTAAAGCCTTCAAATTTCTTGTACATAGATTTCCCTTTATAAACTAGTGCATCTATAAGCGACTGCATCGTTGGTGCAGCTTTGTTTTTATGGTCTTGATTCGAAATTTAACTGTCTTAGTTTGAAATTATATAAGCGCCCATGGGTTCTTATCAGTATTAAGTCATTCGATGGATTTTGTTCTAGCGCCTATTTAGGCACTTGGCTTTAAAACACTAAAACTTTGTCTAAGCGATACAGGAAAGGTCCAAAGAGTGTCTTTCATGACGCTTATTTTAGATTGAATTAGACAGGAAAAGTTAAGCTTATTTCAAACGTAATTGATTGTTATGCAACGGTGATAATCCTAACGTTAAATGGATTGAATTGTAATCAAAACTCGTGATGGGCGAGAAAATGGAATCAGAATATTTATCCATAAAGTGACTTAACGAATATGCATACAGTTGGTTCTTTCTGATGTGCTGTTATCTTGCAGTAAAAATTACCGATTAATCTAAGATCTGCAGTAATTGTTTGGGATAAATATTCAAATCAATATTCTTTTCAGTGAATCTTGTCGTAACAAGTTGTTTACAATTCTGAAGTAAATAAAAGATAGGGACGGTTGAAATGTTAAACCTACACAAAAAATCACTTCATATCACTAATGTTCAAAACGCCAATTGCGTTGTTATGGTGCCACCAAAAGAGTTTAAATTTAACGAAGAAACAGCACGTGATAACGAATTTCAGCACAGAGTTAATCTGACCGAAGCTGAGGTGAAAGTAGAAACGATGGCCGAATTTAAAGCTATGGTCGCTTCGTTGCGTAAAGAAGGTGTGCAAGTTGTAGAGTTTGATTACCCAGAATTGGGCGTTGAAACTCCGGATGCTGTTTTCCCAAACAACTGGTTCAGTACCTGTAGTGATGGAAGCTTATTCACGTTCCCTATGGCGTGTGAAAACCGTCAGAATGAAGTTAAGCCAAATGCTCTTATTGAAGCGTTAGAAGCGTCGGGTCGCATTGTTAACCATAGCGAGTCTCTAGAGTCTTACATCGCGCAAGGTTCTTATCTAGAGAGCACGGGCGTGATGGTTATCGACCATATCAACAAGACCATCTACGCTGCGCTTTCTCAGCGTTGTGACCGCGAAGTGTTAGAAGATTATGCGAAGCGCATTGGTTATTCTCGCGTGGTCTCGTTCCAAACGGCATTACCGTCTGGCCAACCGATTTACCATACCAATGTGATGATGGCGATTGGCGATAACTTCTGCGTGATCTGTGATGAAGTGATTCCTGAGTTTGAACGCCGCTTTGTGGTGAAGTCGCTTGCTAAAGATAAGCAGGTTATCTCTATCTCAATTGATCAGATGAACCGTTTCTGTGGCAACATCCTGCAGCTTGAAACCGTGAATGGCGACAAGGTGATCGCGATGTCTCAATCGGCTTACGATGCGTTTTCTCCAGCCCAGTTAGCTCAGCTTTCGACGCATGGAAAACTGCTGCCATTTAACGTGAAAACGATTGAAGACATTGGCGGTGGTTCGGTGCGATGCATGTTGGGTGAGGTGTTTTTACCAACGCGAGTAAATCGTCTGTAACAAGCACTCACTTTCAGTAATGAATCTTTGAATACCACTCTTATCGCAGAGTGGTATTTTTGTTTTTGTCTTTCACATATAAGAGAACAGAGCTCGATACAGGAGTCAACGCGCAAAAGCTAATGGAAATAAGCTATGAAGCGTCCTTAAAAGCTCTGTGTTCGATGAACTGAGCCGACAGTGTTACGACTTCTTTGGAGTAGACAAGCGCCGTGTGGTTGAGCTTGAGGGCGCAGGTGTCTGTTGCGCCTCGCAGGTTCGCGTCTTCAAGCGTCACCGTGCCATCACCTGGGTTTCTGCCCAATACAATGCGCCCTACACCAGCGTCATAGGTGCCGGTAATCACGCCAATCGGCACATCAATATCATAATCACCCAAGCCATCACTTAAGATCATCTTGCTCGAGCCAAAGATAAAGCCAAGACCATGATTCGAAAGCGTTTTGGCTATGGTTGCCCCATTGTGCGGCGTACCTGCGGTAATAATGCAGGTGTCTGCAAAGTCGGGTTGGTAGAACTTAAAGTAGTGGCGAATCAGCAAGCCACCGAGTGAGTGACCAAAGAAATAGACCTCATCGTACTCATTAAAGCGAGCATTTACGAAGCGATTGAGGCGTTTGGCTGCAGAAGGGAAACGCAGCGAGTTGTAGGCAAACTTGTGCGTTGTAAAGCCGCGTTTTTTGAAGTTTCTATCCAGATATAGCATGATCAACGCAGGCATATATAGACCATGAATTAAAACTATATGTTTGTTTTTATTATTCATTTTTGTCCTCCGTCTGATGATGTCCCCAGTATATTTAGTCGCAATTCTAAACTCAACAAAACTTGCTGTGAATGGGACACAATAGACAGAGAGTGTCGTAGTGGCAGTTCGTTATTCTGACCTGACCCCGCCATAAACGTCTATAGTTAATCCCCCTTGTTTGGCATAAGTATTGGGTGTTAGGCCAATGGTTTTCTTGAGGTAACGAATTAGGTGCGGTTGGTCACTAAACCCAAATTGAAAGGCGACGTCCATCCAGTCGATGTCATCCAAATTTCTCTTATACAAGTATTCCAACATAGCTTCGAGTTTGTTCATCGATTGGCACTGTTTTAATGTCAGCCCTGTTACCTTGTTGAAGCTTCTCTCTAATGTTCTTTGCGAGCAAAACAGCTTGTCGCTAAGCTCTGCAATCGGCGTCGAATCAAGTACACCCAACACTTTGTGAGTGATTTCACTGTGTCTATCTGTTTTACCGGTCGATAACCATGGAAGTAGTAAATCATCCAGCTTCTGGCAACAAGCTTCAAAGTCGGTTTGAGCAAGCTTAATCAGTGACATCGTATCGACATCAGAGTTGTTTAGTAAATCTGCAAGGTCGATGGTATTGACGCGATCTAGGCTTGGGTGCGGGCAATCAGGGGTGACTAACGAATACAAAGCACCAACGTGGAACTTGATGCCCAAGTGAATAAACGGCTTCGAGTGATCAAGTTCAATGGCTTTGTGATGGGGCAGCAACAGGTGGCTGCCAACCCCTTGCTCGACTTGCTGCTCTATTGTGTAGTGATACGGCTGATCGCAGGGGGACAGGATTAAATGCGCTGAAGGGTCAGGGTTGAGTATCGGAAACTGATGAGTTTGGGCATCGGGCGTTTTCTCGATAAGCCAGTAGCAATCAATGAACTGAGCGATTTCAGGGGATTTTGGCGACTGTAACCAATTGATCATTCGAACTTCTATTTCTGATGAGTACTTTACCACTATATGTGGATATCGTTGTCTGTGACAGTTTTATCCATACTAAGTGCTTGCGCTTGGCATCTTAGCTTCACTTCACACTGAGTGCGCATGCTCAGTGCGAGGTAAAGCTGAGTTTTCAACTAGCGAAAATCAAACTGTAAGATGCGATGCTTTGATGACAAGCCAGCGCGTGTGATAGCTTTTTGCGCGCCAATATTGCTATTTTCTGTTGAACAGATAACTTCCAAATCTTGCTGGTTAGCGTGCTGCTTTAGAAAGTTAAGAACACGCGTTGCTAACCCTTTTCCGCGCTCTTGTTGAGCGACAATCATACCCAGGTCGGCAAACTGTGTTTGATGCTCATCGAACTTACGGCACTCACCGGCTGCGAGAACGCTGCCATTTTCCCAGTAGCCCCATAACTCTTGGCGGGCAATCAAATTGCCGTAGTAGCCGGTTAACCACTCTTTTGGCGCACCAATCGTTGATGAAGCAAATTCGACTAATTGATCGAGTTGTTCTTGCGTCGCGAGAGTCATCTCGATGTCTTCAATACGACCTGAATTACGACTAGAGTTAGCTTCTTGGTCTTGGCAATACATCAAGGAGTTCACCTTAAATGAATGGGTGTTATCCATGCATAGTGACAAGTATTGTGGTTCTGCCGTGCTTACGAATGCGCCTTTCACTTCACCAATCACAGAGCTGTTGTTTTCTACGATTAAGGTAAACAAGTCTTCTATATTGGTGTTGGCTGTTGGTGCTAGGTAGAATTGAAGTAAGTAACCTTCTCCGTTCAATACGCAATACCCCACAAGTTTGTCATCTTCGTAAAAGCCGTAATGGTCAGACATAGGTACAAAGCCAAAATGCCACATGCCATCGAGTGGAGCTGTAGATTCAGCAAAGTAAGCCGTTTTAAGTTCGCTTAAGTCGCTAAGTACTGAGATTTTTTTGATGTCTAACATCGCGTTAATTCCTGTTGTTTCGATTCGGTAGAGTGCGTGGTTGTCATCTTGTTCTCAGGTGCGTCAACGGACGATGAGATAAATTGATTAGCCAAGCCACGTTTCAATAGCAGCAATTGTAGGTGAGTACTCTAGATTGATATTGAATAAAAACGACAGTTTTGAAAGGCGTGTAAGTATTAACAGGAGAGCTTATGTTAATTGAAAGAGGGCGCATTACTTATCTGAGTCTTCAGCTTTGATGAGTTTTGTATCGACAGTTTCACTCTTTAACTCAGGATCAACTAATACCTTTATCACGCCTTTTTGTAGGATCAGGTTATTAGGGTAGGTGATAATGTTGCCCGAACTGTGTCGAAGAATAACATGGAACATGGTGATATCGATGATCACACCGCTGATGTCTTCGTCTTTCTCCGCGACTCTTACTCTGTCGCCAATGCGATAAGGGAATACGAAAAATATTAGTACACTGGCTGTGAGGTTACTTAGAATCGACCATTGCGCGAATAAAGCGACACCCAGCACCGCAAATATGGATGATAAAAACAGCGAAATATCACCAAAACCCAAGTTAAGAACAATCGTAAACACAGCGATGAAGAGTAGAAACAGAACGATATTGAAACACTTAATCACGAACTGCTTTCGCTTCAATTCGACGCGCTTATTTTCCGCTAATGTTTCTATCCAGTTTTTCCCCAAGCGTTTTATCACCCAATAAACAGTGATAAGAAGTAAACCTAAACCCACTTGTTTAAGCCACATATTGGATTGCAAAAACTCAACCATTAAATAAACCTCAATTTTTTCAAAATAATGACCTCTGCCGCTATGACCACGAGCAGCCCAACGCAAAATAGTGGGAATGCTATTGGGTTATCTGTTCCGGGTATCCCAGCGATATTGACCCCCAGTAAACCGGTGAAAAACCCAGCAGGGAGGAAAATACCTGCAATGATAGAAAATAGGTACGTATTTCTATTCATTTTTTCAGCTTGTTGCTGACTTAGGCTCGCTAAAAATACATTAATTTGTTCGATGTAAAACTCAACAGACTCATTAATTCTCAGGATGGTATCAAGGCTGTTCTTTATATGACTGTTGTGCTTACTCAATGGTGCAGGCAGGTCACTCATTAAATCCTCAAAAACGTATTTCTGTGGCTTCAAATAGCGCCTTAGTCTAAGTAGCCTTGAATGCAGAGCGTTAATGGTTCTTATGTCGATATTGGATGTAGATTCTAACTCGTCAATTAAGAGTTCGACGGGTACTAGGAAGGTTGAAATACTGTGGTTGATTCCACGTATCATGCCCAGTAATACATCAGGTAATGATGTCGGGCCTTGGTTTTGTTTGAGATCAGATATCAGATTACTGACCGCTTTTGAAGGAACTTTGCGTGTCGATATTAAAGTGCCTTTGTACCATAAGATGCGTAGGCTAAGCATGTCGTCAGGGTTAGCACCTTCGTTTAGATTAATACCTCGCAGAATCATCAAAAAACAGTCGTGGCCAAACTGTTCGAACCGAGGACGGGTGTCATCGGTGAGTAATGAATCGATGATGGCATTTGGAACCGTATTACTGTGGAGCCATTCTCTCAAACCGTCAGCATCTCTTTGGCAGTGATACCAAGTTGATTGCTCGAATGAGGCTGGGCTGGTGGTGTGTTCATGTGCCACACCCTCAGAAAATTGCCAGCTTGAAATTATGAAAGCGTCCATTCATTTGTCCTTAATGATATGACGTAAACATTGATATTGCGGCGCCATTCAGGTGCCGTATTGAACTGAGCTTAATCGTGGTAAGTTCAATGAGCGATGTGAGTGAGATAAAGTCTAATAAGACTAGTTGGTCTTTGGAGCACGCCGGACTCTTCCATTATTGTGTCTATTAAATGTAGCTCATTGTTTCATCGTTATAAATTAGCACTCTGGCTCCATGTTAGCGACGAAAAAAAAGAAAAGACCGAGGTCTTTTCTTTTTAGGAGAAGTTGAGGAGAGCTTGTTCAGGCAACTCGAGTTTTCCGATGGTTTACATAAGCAAAAGCACTACCGACACGCAGAAAAAATGTCTTGGTTCTCTCGATATTCTTTGGTTTGTACATCCATCAAGCCAAGTAAGGAGTCGAACAGATTATCTTGGGAGAAGCTCTGTTCTTTGCCTGCCTTTCTTAAGCAGGTCTGGTTTATCCCTTTCTGCTCGGCGAAACCATCAGACATCCATAGGATCATAGGCACATGGGTTTGCTCTTTCGGTGCCAATGAATAAGGCATGCCGTGTAAGTAGATGCCATTTTCTCCCAATGATTCTCCGTGATCGGAAATGTACATCAGCGCGACATTGTACTTATCGGTGAGTTTCTCTAGTTTCTGAATAGCCTGTGATAGAAAGAAATCTGTGTACAAGATGGTGTTGTCGTAGGTGTTGACCACTTGCTCTTTGGTGCAGTTTTCGATATCAGAACGTGGGCAGTCTGGCACAAACTTCTTATGATCTTCTGGGTATCGCTCAAAGTAAGTTGGGCCGTGAGATCCGGAGATATGATAGAAAATGATGCTATCTTGTTTAAGATCTTGAGTATCTTGTTCTAAGTTCTCTAGCATGGCTGTGTCATAGCACACATCTTTATTACACAGCGGGTCGCTGTCTTTGGCGACGAGAGTCATCTCTTTGATTCGATGTGCGACCGCCTTGTCTCCACCATCGTGCTCTCGCCAGATAGAGTGAATGCCCGCGCGGTTCATAATGTCGACCACGTTATCTTGGTTGTAGGCTTTGTCGCGATCGTAGTTGCTGCGGTTCATGTTAGAAAACATACACGGCACAGAAACCGCAGTGGCTGTTCCGCATGACTGAACATCAGAGAAAAAGATCGGATTATAGGGTTTGGTATGAGCATTGGTTTCTTTCTCATAGCCATAATATTGGTAGTTATATACACGTGCTGTTTCACCAAGAACAAACACCAATAAGGTCGGTTTGGTTGCCGCTTTTGCTTGTGGCTTGAGTTGAGCATCTAATCCCAATTCTTGATAGGGGATGGGCTGTTTGATGTAGGTGTTATTGATGTATTTGACTGTTGATGCTACGTATTCGGTCGGAATGATCATCTTTTTAAGATGAGAGTTATTACGACCAATCGACACATAATCTTTGTAAAACAACCCGGCAATGATGGCAATGACGATCAACGAAGAGAGCAATCCAATCGCCTTCCCAATAGCAAAATCTTTCCAAGATTCTCTTTCAAGATCCGTAAATAAAAGCAGCAGTGACGGGACTCCTCCCATCAGAACAAACCATAAAATAGAATAGCTGCTTAGGTAGCTAGCAGCCTCTCCGCTGTTGGTTTCGAAGACGTTTTCTATCATTCCATAGTCTACAAAAATGCCGTAGTTGAACATGCTGTAGCTGACTAAGGTTGAGGTGATCAGCAATAAGATGAAAAACGGCTTAGAGAAAATAGGCCAGTTGAAGACTTGGAAGATTAAATTAAAGGCAGCAAGGAAGAAGATAGGAATGGAGATAAGAAACGCAACGCTTTCAGACTTCGATGCCTGAACAATACTAAACAGTTCTTGGGAGAGAGGTAGATTGACGACAAGCAGATAATACACGGCCAACACAAAAGGCAGCTTGTTTATCGACATGTTAAAGCTTGGTAGATTCATAGGTCTTGTTTTCCTGCGTCTCTTATCCCTTTATTTTAGTCTCGCTACCAAGAAAGCTCTAATATCAACGCATAAAGCTCAGTAAGTAATGGTGAGCGATAAACCGGCTAAAGTGAAATGACGCGATAGTGCGTGTAGAAACAAAAAATTCACTTTACTGAGTGACCTTCATGACAAGGTGGAACAGCAAAGTGAATTAGTATGTTCAGCTTATTCTATGTGGTTCAATCACATTAGAAGTTGTAAGAACCACCGAAGCTAATGCTGTTGAAGGCAAGTGTTTTGTCTTCTTTCTTAAAGCCGTAGTCGTTCTCAACACTCACTGCGTCTGCTTGTGAGATTAGGCGTAGTGTTAGATGTTCGATTGGCGTGTATTCAACACCAACACCAAAGTGGAAACCGGTACCGCTGTCATCATCGTAACCAGCGCTCTTATTTGCGTGTAGGTCAACAGAGCTTAAACCAGCCAATACGAACGGACGAATCGTGTTGTCGAACGTGTAACCTAGGTTTGCTGATACAGAAACAGACGTTGGAGACATTTTTTCTGTACCTTTTTTGTAGTCTGCGTAGTCGTTGTAGCCAAGCTCAACACCTACGATACGGTTGAACTGGTAGCCGCCGTATAGGTTGTAACCCATGCCGTCTGAGTCTAGGTTGCCTTGACCGTCTGTATCAGAATCTTGGTACACACCAAGACCGCCACCGATGTACGCACCACCGTCAGTGCCTGCTGCTAATGCAGGAAGAGAAACCGCGCCGATTAAACCCAGTGCTAATGCTGATTTCGCGAATTTGTTCATTGTTCTTACTCACTCTTTAATGTCATGCAGTATCAATTATTTTTGTTGTCGGCCTTTCGACCGTTGGTGAGCATTATTCCGTAGTCTTATACGTATTACTGTATGGCTTTGTAAGCTAAATCGTTACATAGTAGATAAAATGCTCATCCGGTTGCTTAGTGAGTTAGGCTGCCAAAAACAAGGAATACACATGCTAATGAAACAAAATACATGTTTGGTGGTTGTGGACGTGCAAGGTAAGCTTGCACGCCTTGTTGATGAGAGTGAGACACTTATTTCTAACTGTGGAAAGTTGATTAAGGGCGCACAGGTTTTGGGTCTGCCAATTATTCGTTTGGAGCAGAATCCAGAGAAGCTAGGTGCGACGGTTGATGAACTCAATGACCTTTTGAGTGATGCTAAACCAATACCTAAATTCACGTTTAACGCGTGTGATGAGCCCAAGTTTGTTGAGGCGGTTCAAACCAAGGATGTAGAGACTTGGTTGGTGTGGGATTGAGGCTCATATTTGTGTTTATCAAACCGCATTGGGTTTGTTGGAGCTTGGGTACAGGGTTCAGGTAGTTGGCGACTGTATTGGTTCACGGACAGCATTGAATAAGAAGTTGGCTATCAGCCGATTACAGGACGCTGGTGTCCAAATTACGGGATTAGAAATGAGCTTATACGAGCTAGTGAAAGATTGCCGCGCACCAGAATTTAAGCTCATTCTATCCTTGATTCGTTAACTTGGGTTTCGTTTAGGTCCGATTCGTTAACTTTCCATTTTGAAGAGGTTTATTTGAACAATCTAATCGTATTTACCGGAGGGCCGGGATCTGGAAAAACCTCAGTCATCGATGCTTTGAAAAGTCTGGGCTATCGCTGCGCACCAGAAGTTGGACGTAAAGTGATTCAGCAACAAGTCGAGCAACAAGGTAGAGCCTTGCCGTGGTTAGATAAAGTGACTTTTCGTGACGAAATGGTGCGAGAGGAGTTAGCGAATTACCAAGCGTTTGAGGAAAGTGAGCAACTCGTTTTCTTTGATAGAAGCATCGTAGATTCATACGGTTACAGCTTGTTAGAAACGTTGCCTATTTCAGAGTCTTTGCTGAATAACTGTAATGAACTGGAATACAACAGCAAGGTATTTATCTTCCCGCCATGGGATTCGATTTTCATCAATGACCAAGAGCGCAAGCAAGATTTTGATGAAGCGATCGCCACCTATGAAAAGATGGTGACAGCCTATAATCAGTTTGGTTATCAGCTGGTGGAAGTGCCTAAGCTATCTGTTGAGGTACGAGTCGAGTTTATCTTAGCCTCGGTTGGTTAGATTAATCGAAACAGTCGGTGTTACGGCTCTTGAGAGGCGATTGTCGAACCGCCACCGATACCGACAGCAATGATTTGTCTGGTGTTATGTAGCCAGCTGGCTGCGGTTTCAACGTCTTGCCCTTTGAACAGAGTGCGGTTGATGTCTAGGTTCTTGCTTGATTGTTTCGTTGATACTTTAGTCACTGTTTGCTCAACCGGTTCATGCGTCAGACACGAATACCTACCAAGATGTACTCTCTTAATAAGCTAAAATATATACGAGTCAATTATCGTAATTTTTGAGTCTTATTAGTAACTACTCACTATCTATATTCTTCAGCGTTAATGTGAATGTCATGCCTTGGTCTGGGTTGTTCTTTGCTATCAAGGTGCCTTGCATATCCCGTACATTGTTGGCTGTAATAGCTAACCCCAGCCCCAAACCTTCGCCCATTTTTTTGTTGGTATGAAACGGTTCGAAAATGGTTTCGAGTTGGTCTTCTGATACACCGCAGCCATTATCTTGCACCTTGATGATCACACGTTGTTGATCGGTATGTGCACTGATAACAATGGTCGCGGGTGTTTGATTCTGAGTAGCATCGATGGCGTTTCTAAGCAGGTTACCAAGCACTTGGCGAAGTCGTGCTTCTTCTCCCATTACCATCGAAATATTGGAAGCGATACGCACACGAATATCGACGCTGTCTAGCTCGGTTTGATGAATACGCAGGGTTTCTTGCAGTGCGTCTGTTAGGGAAACAGGATAAGGTTTCTCAAGCCTTTGAAAGGCGAATGACTTCAGCTGGCTAGTCATGTTAGCCATTCGGTCGATTAGGCTCATCACCAGATCCATGTTCGCTTTCAGCATCTTAGTCTCGCCTCTTTCCATCAGCAACTGGTTACTCGAAAGTAGGGTTTTTAGGCCAGTAAGCGGCTGATTGAGTTCATGAGTAATCGCACTCGACATCCGCCCTAGTGCAGCCAGTTTGCTAGATTCGACAAGTTCTTGCTGCGCATCTTTTAGATCTTGAGTTCGCTCTTCGACCCGCAGTTGTAGCGTTTTATTGGCGTTTTGCACCGCAATTTCGGCTTTCTTACGTTTGCTGATATCGATTACGGTACACAGGTAGTAAGTCGTCGCATGCCAAGGAAAGGCGCTAATAGAGAACAAGACTGGGAAGTAGCTGCCATCGCTGCGTCTTGCCATGGTTTCGACGCTAGTTATCTCGGCCAGCTCTTGATGCTGCTCTAAGTTTTTGAGCAGTTGCAAGGTGGTTGAATTCGGGTTACCTGCCTCAAATAACTGCCACGCCTTGATGTTATTGATCATTGAATCAGATAGTGAAAAGTAGTTCTTCGCCATCAGGTTGATATCGTGAATGCGTCCGTGTTTATCGATCAGTATTAACCCAACATGGGTTTTATTGATCATCCCAGACAGTCGTTTCTCAGACTCTTCGATAAGCTTTTGGATTCTCAGATTGCTGAGCTTTTTCTGGCGTCTTTGGTAAAGAATAACCAACAGTAACAGAATGAAAAGACAGCCAACCGCCACACTCCAGCTGATCCAGTTCGTGGTCTGGTTGAGGCTGGTTAATGGCGTTAGGTAGGTTAAACGCCAATTCAGATCGTCTAACTTGATGGACTGAATTAGGTAATCTTTATCTTGCAATCGCCACACGCGAATATGGGTTTGGTCATACAGCTCACGTTTTGTCGCTGTGGGCTGAGAATTGAAGGTGTCATTGAACCAATCGGCACTCAACCTGTTGTCACTGGAGAGAAAGAACTGATCGCGAGGGTTCTGAAACAGTATCGCCTCACCATCGGCAAACCATTGATCGGTTAACAATGACAAATCGATTTGCACCGCGACAATGCCAACCACATCAGAGGCTCGATATACGGGTGCCGCTATGAAGTAATCGGGTGTCACGCCTTTGTTTTTTGTCACCACTGAAATCGCACCACCTTGTTGGTGGATCTTCGAAACAATTGTACTGGCGTTCTTATTGCTCAGTTTGCTTCTTTCAACACTCGATACCAACAAGTCCCCTTCGCCAGAAAGCAGATACCAGCCCTTGGTGTTGGCGGCTTTATCCAATTGAATCAGCTGCTTCTTAATGCGTTTTTCTAGGCGGGCTTCACCATCAATGAAGCGCACACTGGTTTCATCATTGGTTACTAGGTAGGGCAGATAATAGAAACGCTTAAGGGTTCGCCTTGCTTCGGCAATGTAGCCAAGGAAGCGCTGTTCGGCATAGCGTTGGGCTTGTTCAAGCTTCCACTGGCTGATGCCATTCTTGGTGGTGACCTGCACCAAACCAATCAATAAACAGGTACACAGGAATAACCAATATCGATTGTTATTCATCATTGCTGATCAAATCCCTTTAAAATTAGTGGCTTGCCTCTTTGAGCTAGTGGTTTGACAAGGTTATATGTTTGCTTTTTAAGCGAATGGAGAGTGAGACAAATCGAAGCTAACAAACATTATTAAACTGTTAAAGGAGTGTTATTCAAAGTGGGAGCTAGCTCCTTTTCGTCTGAGGTTTTTTTACATACCGTGGACGATATTAATCAGATGTAGAGTGGCGGAACCAAACTATGCAGCGTATTGCTTTAATTGAAGATGACGCGATTGTGCGTCAAGCAACCAGCCAATGGTTGCAGCTGGCTGGCTTCGATGTCACCGCATTTGAAGTAGGACAAGATGCGTTAAACGCCGTAGAGCAGGGTGATTTTCAAACCATTATCACCGATGTTCGTTTACCTGATATTGATGGTGTTGATCTGCTAGGGCGTTTCAAAGGTCTTGTGCCAGATGTGCCTGTTATTTTGATTACTGGGCATGGTGATGTCGATATGGCGGTGAAAGCCTTACAGCAAGGTGCCTATGACTTCATTGAGAAGCCATTCGACCCAGAGCGTCTGTCTCAAACGGTATCGGAAGCGGTAGATAAACATCAAAGTGGCCAAGACAGAAACAGTCGTCAGAACTATCTGGATAACCTTAAGGGCATTGAACAGGTGCTGATCGGTCGCAGTAAAGTGATGTGTGAACTGCGCGAGCAAATCCAGAAAGTCGCTTCCATAGACACCAACGTGATCATCTATGGTGAAACGGGTTGTGGTAAAGAGCTGGTCGCCTCTTGCTTACATGAATTCAGCCAACGTAAAACCCATCCGTTTGTTCCGCTCAACTGTGGCGCAATCCCAGAAAATCTCTTTGAAAGCGAGCTGTTTGGACACGAAGCCGGAGCGTTTACTGGTGCGGCCAAACGACGCATTGGTAAGCTGGAATTTGCCGACAAAGGCACAGTGTTCCTTGATGAAATAGAGAGTATGCCGCTGTCGATGCAGGTAAAAGTGCTGCGCACCTTGCAAGATAATGTCGTCGAACGCGTGGGGGGGAATCAGCAACAACATGTTGATCTACGAGTGGTCTCTGCCTCGAAAAGCGATCTACTGAATCACCCCGACTTTCGCCAAGATCTATTCTATCGTTTGAATGTTGCCCAGCTGCATTTGCCTCCACTCAGTGAGCGTGAAGAAGATGCCTTACTTTTGTTTGAACACTTCACCCAAGAAGCCAATTCCGAAACACGTATAGCCAGTGAGGCTGATCGCTATGCACTGCTCTCGTATGCGTGGCCGGGCAATGTGCGTGAACTGCGTAATGTTGCGATTCGTTTTGCATTGGATGAAAGCTTGACCGTTGGGGATATTTTGGCGTGTCGTCCCAATTCTGTCACAGAGTCCACAACGGCGGGCATCCCTTTGGCGGTTCAAGTACAGAGCTTTGAAAGGAAAGTGATTCATGATGCCTTAGTTCGTTATAAAGGGCGTATCAATGACGTGATGCAAGATTTGGATTTACCTCGTCGAACATTGAACCAAAAGATGGTGCGTTATGGGTTAAATCGAAGTGACTATGTTGACCCTTAGAGAGCGGCTTCATCGCAGTGCTTGTTGATTTTTAATGAGCAATAAATGGCTCATTGCATATTTATTAATTTACATACATTGATCACACAACTGCAACATGGTGTGACTTGCTTCCCGATCTACAGGTGTTAATTCCGGTAGCCGATAAGCCAAAAATGGCTTACTTAATAACAGGGGAATAAGCAAAAAACGGCTTATTTTAAATAGGTTTTAAAATAAAAGTAAATTAAAACAAATGGTTAAAAACTGGCATTGTGCTTGCTATCTAGTGATTGTTGTTAACAAAAATATAACGTGAATAACCCTACATGGAGAGTAACAATGAAATACAACAAGCTAGTTAAAACTTTAGCGATAGCAATGGCTTCTCTTGGCCTTATCAGTCATGCGTCAGCTGAAGAAGATCGCAGCTATATTTTAGCGACGGCCTCAACGGGTGGTACTTACTATCCGGTAGGTGTGGCCTTAGCGACATTGAGTAAAGTTAAGCTTGCGCCTAAGCAGCACTTTTCTTTAGCGGCTATCAGCTCTGCGGGCTCGGGTGAGAACGTAAAGTTGTTGAACGAGAACGAAGCTCAGTTCGCTATTCTACAAGGTTTGTATGGTGCTTGGGCTTGGCAGGGTTTGGGGCCATATGAGAAATCTGGCAGACAAACTCAACTGCGTTCAGTTTCCATGTTATGGCAAAACGTAGAACACTTTATTGTGCGTTCAGATCTAGCAAAAACAGGTACGGTAAGCGATCTAGAGAACCTAAACGGTAAGAAATTCTCTATCGGTAAGAAGAACTCTGGGACTGAAAACTCAGGTCGTCAAATCATGCAAGGCTTATCCGTGGACCCAGAACAATTTAAACTCGCCTTTATGGGTTATGGTGGCAGTGCGAGCGCATTACAAAATGGCACAATTGATGGTATGAACACGCCTGCTGGTGTTCCTGTTGGTGCGGTGACGCAAGCCTTTGCAGCACTGGGTGAAGATATTCAAATCTTGTCGTTTACCGATGCACAAATCAAACAAGCGAATGGTGATTACAATATTTGGACCAAGTATGAGATCCCAGCAAACACTTATCCAGGTGTCGATAAACCAATTACTACGATTGCCCAACCTAACTTCCTAGCGGTTCGTGAAGACATTTCTGAAGAAGATGTGTATCAACTGACCAAAGCTATCTATGAAAACCTACCTTTCCTACAAGGTATCCATAAAGCAACCAAAGCAATGGCACTTGAGAAAGGGATCGCAGGTCTGCCTGTTCCTCTTCACCCAGGCGCTGCACGTTATTATCGAGAGATGGGCATCGAGATCCCTTCTGAGTTGATCGTTAACTAGCTTATCTTTTGTCAGGTAACTATTGGTTCGTGAGCTAATGATTTGTCGCGAACTAGCTGTTTGTCATCAACTAACCCCTTCGTGACTTAATTGCTTGGTGCACGTTCGCTCAAGAATGTGTTCGTGCACCTCCTCACTTTATGGATTTTCTCTTCGTGTTTGCTGCGGAGAGCAGGAGTTTTCTATGAGCGATTCGCTGCAGCAGGAACTGAAAAAATTTGAACTGCCGACCCGAACGGATTTTCCGTGGGTGGGCAAAGCAATAACGACAATGGGAGTGCTCCTCTCGTTGTTACACATTTGGTTTAACACCTTATCTACCTTGCCTGAGCTTTGGATCTCGGCGACCCACTTCGCTGGCTTTGCGATCATTTGTGCACTCTGGTATCCCGCTCATATCTCGCTGAAAAATAGCAAGATAGCGCTGGCTGTCGACATCGGAATTGCCTTGGCGGCTCTGGCTTGTCTTATCTATATCCCCTTCGCAGAAGACGCCCTTTATGACCGAGGCGTAAAATTTATCGCCAGTGATTGGTTTTTCTCTATCTTGGCGATTGCCATCGTCATCGAGCTGATTAGACGCACTATGGGCTGGTTCATTCCAGTGCTTATCTTAGTGTGTTTAAGCTATGTAGTGCTTTGGGGACAATGGACCAGCGGTATTTTTCATTTTCCGGGTTTAAGCCTTGAGACGTTACTTTATCGAAGCTTTTATTCATCAGAAGGGATGTTTGGTTCGATCTCAAGAATCAGTTGGACCTTCGTGTTCATGTTCATCTTATTTGGCGCATTTTTAGTTCGATCTGGTGTCGGCGACTACATTATTGATGTATCCCGTGCCGCGGCGGGCAAAGTGATTGGTGGCCCTGGTTTCATTGCCGTTATTGGCTCCGGCTTGATGGGCTCAGTCTCCGGGTCGAGCGTAGCAAACACAGTATCGACGGGCGTGATCAGTATTCCCTTGATGCAAAAGGCAGGTTTCCCTTCGCGCTTCGCGGCAGGTGTTGAAGCGGCTGCATCTACTGGCGGGCAGCTGATGCCACCTGTGATGGGTGCGGGCGCGTTCATCATGGCCTCTTACACGCAAATTCCTTATGTCGATATTATTGCGGTTTCCTTCGTTCCTGCGCTTATCTACTTTTTGTCTGTGGCATTCTTCGTGCGCATCGAAGCAAAACGCAGTGGTGTGCAAAAGGTGACTTCTGGCTGTGAGCCTCTATTGAAAGTATTGCTGTCGGGTTGGCACAACCTGATCCCATTAGCGGTGTTAGTGACTCTGTTGGTGAAGGGCTTTACGCCGACTTACGCTGCGGGCATCTCGATTCTGTCTGTCGTGGTGGCTTCATGGTTCTCTAAAAATCACAAAATGGGTCCAAAGGCGATCATCGAAGCGCTTTCTCAAGGCGCAAAAAACATGGCGACCACGGCTGTGTTGCTAGTGGGCATTGGTCTGGTGATCAACGTGATCAGCACGACTGGTATTGGTAACACCTTCTCGTTGATGATCAATAGCTGGGCGAACGGCGATTTGTTGGTGATGATCGCCTTAATTGCACTGGCGTCTTTGATTCTGGGCATGGGGTTACCAGTAACCGCGGCTTATATCGTGTTGGGTACTCTGTCTGCACCAGCTTTGTATAAACTGATTGCTGAAAGTCAGTTGCTCGACCTGTTGGTTTCGGGACAGTTACCGGAACAGGCGAAAGCTATCTTCATGTTGGCTGCGCCAGATAAGCTTGATTTGCTGAACGCGCCAATGGCACTTGAAACAGCCAAAGAGATGATTGCGTTAGTCCCTGCTGATTTTGTGGAAACTCTGCTTGAACAGAGCCTTGGCTTAGAAGCGATCAGCCTTGCACTGCTTTCTGCCCACTTGATCATTTTCTGGCTATCGCAAGACAGCAACGTGACTCCGCCTGTTTGTTTAACTGCATTTGCGGCTGCAACCATTGCTAAAACACCCCCGATGAGAACGGGATTAATGGCATGGAAGATAGCCAAAGGCTTGTATTTAGTACCATTGTTGATTGCCTACACTAACTTGGTAAGTTGGGATGTGATCTCCGTGTTAGTCACGGGTGGCTTTGCTGTTATTGGTACTTACGCGTTTATCGCGGCGATTGAAGGTTATCTAGAGAGCGAAGTTAATATTATTACTCGAGTAGCGTTGGTTGCGGTAGGTATAGCTCTAGTATGGCCTGATGTTTCAGTCGTGATCCGTTTGGTATGTGTTGCCATTTTTGTTGGCATATTTATCTACAGCGGTCGTAAATACGATGCTAATCAAGTGAAAATGGAATCAGAAAGTGAGGAAAAAAAGTTACCTCAAATCGGGTCTAACACTGTCGCGTCTTCCCTATAATTAAAAGGATTGAATGTAGGAATATTATGAACTCAATATACGACTATATTATCGTTGGTGGCGGCATTGTTGGCGTGTCGACGGCTTGGCAATTACAGCAAGCTCACCTTGATAAAAGTATCCTTTTAGTCGAGAAGGAACGTGGTTTCGCGCAGCACCAAACTGGCCATAATAGCGGGGTGATTCATGCTGGTGTTTACTACGCTCCGGGCAGTTTAAAGGCGGATTTTTGTAAACGCGGCGTAGAGCGCACCATCGCCTTTTGTAGCCAACACGATATCCCCGTCGAAAACTGCGGTAAGTTGTTGGTCGCGACCAATGAGCAAGAAGTGGAGCGAATGAATGCGCTCTATCAGCGTTGCCACGATAACGATATTGATGTTGATTTGTTGGATCAAGCTCAGCTCAAACTTGCCGAGCCAAATATCACGGGTTTGGGTGCGATTTATGTCAAAACCACCAGTATCGTCGACTACAAAAAAGTCACCGAAGTGATGGCTCAAGAGTTTGTTGAGGCGGGTGGTAAGCTCAGCCTTGGTACGGAAGTGATCATGGCCGATGAGCAAGAAGATGAAGTGCAGTTAACGTGCAAAGTAGATGGTCAGACTCTTCAACTGAACAGTCGATTCTTGATTACGTGTTCTGGCTTGATGGCCGATAGAATGACCAAGATGTTAGACATCGAAACCGACTTCCAAATCGTGCCTTATCGCGGTGAGTATTATCAGTTAGACGCTAAGCACAACCAAGTGGTGAATCATCTTATCTATCCGATCCCTGACCCAGAACTGCCTTTCTTGGGCGTGCATTTAACACGCATGATTGATGGCTCCGTAACAGTAGGGCCAAATGCAGTTCAAGGCTGGAAGCGAGAAGGTTATGGCAAGCTTAACTTTAGCTTCAAGGACACTTGGCAGATGCTGAGCTTTGTGGGTTTTTGGAAAGTGACTGCGAATCACTTGAAAACGGGTTTGGTCGAGTTTAAGAACTCGTGGTGGAAACCGGGATATCTAAAGCTAGTGAACAAATATTGCCCGAGTATTACGGTTGATGATTTTAAGCCTTATCCTGCTGGGATTCGTGCTCAAGCGGTACTGAAGGATGGCACCTTGGTCCATGATTTCCTGTTTGCCGAAAGCCCAAGAAGCTTACATGTATGTAACGCGCCATCACCGGCTGCGACCTCTGCAATGCCGATTGGTGAGTACATCTGTGGCAAGGTAATGAAAAAGACGGCTTGATGATAACTAAAGGTTATTAAGTTGAGATGCTCTCCGAAGACAATAAAAAATCCGCAAGCTCCAATCTATTTATGATCGTGGGCTTGCGGATTTTTAGTTTTAGCCGTGTTTGCTAGGTTTAATTGTTAGTCAATTAACCAACCTTAAAGCCAATCAGGAACGAAGTTAGCGACGATGGTGACATCGTTAAAGTTACGATAACCACGCACCATGATGTTGAATTCCCCCGCAGGCTTGTTCAATACACACTGTTCGTTGCTGCTGTTCTGGTATGGACGGCAATCGTAGCTCGCTTTCGATACGGTACCATTGTGTTTCACGTAAAGATCGGCATCGCCACTACGAGGGCCTGTTAATGTTACCGTTAACTGACCTGCACTTTCCGTCGTAAATGTGAAGAACTGCTCTTCACCATACCCTGCAGTAAGTCCTTCAACAGGCTCGTCATTTTGCAGCTCTTTAGGGCCTGCAACTGGCGAATCAAGGCTGGTTTCGACAAGGTAAGCAATGGCCAGTTTGGCGAACTTGGTCGCATGTGTCGCTGTTGGATCGGAGTTCTCAAGCGTGTCGTGCTGAGTATGAATATTTGGGTTGTAGTCATTGAACATGCTCTCGAATGGCATGGCTGCTGGGTAGCCAACATTGTGCCAAGAGGCGTGGTCAGAACAGGCATAGCCACAATCATCAAAACCGTAACTGATGTCGCTCGCGTAAGTGTCGATTAGCTCGCTTAAGTAGGCGGTGAGGTTGCTGTCGGTGTAGTCCGTGATGAAGGTGATATCGTGCGCAGAACCGTTGTAGTTGGTCATGTCTAATTGCAATACGGACAAAACGTTGGCTTGCTCATCTCTTAAAGCGTTGGCGACATCTTGTGAGCCACGTAGCCCTACTTCTTCAGCAGCATAACCATAGAACTTAATGGTTTTGTCTGGTTGAATGCCACTGGCGATCATCAGGCGAAGCGACTCTGTTACCGTTGCAATGCCAGACGCATCATCATCGGCTCCCGGTGAGATGGTGCCTTCGCTTGTCCAAGATCCAACGGTTGAATCAAGGTGTCCACCAACCACGACGATCTCTTCAGGGTATTTAGCGCCAAGCAATGTCACTTCAACGGATTTTTGCGGATACTCGGCATGCGTGATCTGGCGTGCAGACGCATACGGCACATCTTTAATCTCGGTTTCCCAACGTTCTAAAAGCCAATCTGAAGCAGCGACACCAGTAGAAGTAGTATAAAAACGGTTGGTGAAGTTGGTTAGATTTTCAATGGTCGTGACCATGTTGTTCGGCTCGACCTGAGCGAGTAGATCGTTCACCGTATCTTGATGGCTGATCACCGGCTTTTCGAAGGTGCTCATTGTCAGTGGCATTGCTGCGGCTTTGAGTGCGCTTGCTTTGTCTTCGTGCACCATGTAGCCACCACAACGGTGAGTTTCTTCGTGCATGTGGCTGGAGAGCTTCGCCAGCTCTTTCTGATTGATTTTCGCGACGATGGAATGCTTGTTTCCGGTCACGCTTGGATAAACCGTTGCGCCATGCTGAGCCATTATATGCTGTGCGTCAGCATCGGTGGTGATCCAAACCTCTTCGTTCGCTGGTGGTGTGATACCTAGGGATGCGTAAGCCGCAGTACTGTTGATTAGGGTTAACGATCCCCCGAGCACAGCTAAAGCTAGCATGCTTTTTTGAATAGCCATTTGTCGTCCTTTTTATGGTGAGTATTGTTATGTTGATGGGTTCGATTTTTGTGTAATGCGTAGGTTTTTCATGTAGACGTTTCATTCGCTAAATAGCTCATTAGCCAAATAGCGAAAAGGGCTCCTATAAGGAGCCCTGCATCTACTTTCGATTATTGAGTTTTAATGAAACGGTAATGCTTGGTTTCTGAACAGATATCGCTTGAGGTACACACTTGGTACTCCACATCTACTGTTCCGTTATGACGGAACTTGTCGACGTATGAGTTGAAGTCTGTTGCACCAACATTCTTGCCATTGCGCTTAATCACGAAGTAGTCGTTGGTGTCGTAATCCCATGCCAGCTTAACGCGAGCTTTGCCGTTCGGGTTTTTGTTACCAAACTTCAGTTTTAGTGGGAAGCCTTCCGCAGAGCCACCTTCAATCGTGATCGACTTGCTTGTTGATGTTGCAACGCCTGCATCGTCAGTCACGGTTAGCGTTACCACGTAGTCACCAGCTTCAGCGTAGGTATAACGAGTCACTTCACCTGTTTGCGTGTTGCCATCGCCTAGGTTCCATTGGTAAGAGACGATCTGGCCATCGCTGTCCGAACTTGTGCTACGCAGCTCTACTTCTTTGCCTACGACCGTGTGTTCGAAAGAAGAGACGGGCGGCACGTTAGCGCTGCCTGATTCGTACGACGCTTTCAGATTTGCACCTGCGTAATCTGAGTAACCCAGAATGTTCACCGTGTAGCGACCAGCTGTTGGGTTTTCAATTACACATACTTCATCGGTTACGCTTTCACTCTTACAGATATTCTCTTGAGAGCTTGGCGCATAATCTAGACCAACATACATATCCGGATCACCAGTAGACACAGCAAGATCAATCGTTAGCTTGTCTTGGCCTGCTGGTACTTCGATATCGAAGTAAGTTTTTGAGCCGGTTTCACCAGCAACCGCAGCTTCAACACCGTTTTCAAGGCGTTGATATTCCGGTTCTGGCGGCAGTGGTGGCTCTGCACATGGGGTAACACCCACCAGACCGAACGCAGAAACAACGTCATCGGCATTGTAGCCAAGGTCGGTTGCTGAGTTTTTCACGCCACATGCACCTTGCCAGAAGTCACTGTTTTCAGACCAGTAGATCTGGTTGGCTAGCACGAACAGTTCGAACGCTTTTTTGGTGTCCCAACCTTGTGTGGTTGCAAGATGGTAGAACGCCTTGTTGAACACGCCAGAGCTGTAGTGCACGTTTAAGCCATCGTAGTACTCGGATGCGTTGTTGATTGAAGAGCCATCGCGTGATGGATCGTCCATGTAACGCAGCGCACCTTCGCCTTTAAAGATATTGCGTCCGACCATCCAGTCGTTGGTGCCTTTCATATAGTATTCTGCGGCTTCACCGGCCATGTCAGAGAAGGCTTCGTTCATACCGCCCGATTGGTTTGCGTAGATCAAACCTGAGTTTTGCTCAGTGAAACCGTGGCTCACTTCATGGGCTGATACATCTAGGCTAACAAGCGGGTAAAAGAAGCTCTCCCCATCACCAAAGGTCATGGCTCTGCCGTCCCAAAATGCATTCTCGTAGTTTTCACCGTAGTGAACACGCATCATGAGCTTGAAGGAGAGTGGCGCTGTGTCGAACCAGTTTTTATACATATCGAACACGATGTTGCCAAAGTAATGGGCATCGTTGAGTGGTGAGAATGCGCCGTTCACGGCTTTATATTCGTTACGAGGACATTCATAGCTGTAAGTGGTGTCGCCGTCGGTCGCGCCATTAAGGTCAACGGTAACGACATTTTCAGACTCCATTACACACTCTGTGCCCACTTCTTGAACATCAAGGTAGTGGTAGTCGGTGCCGTATTCGTACATGCCGGTTTTTTCGTTGCCGCCAGGGCCAGTACCGATCTGAGCATGGGCAATACCTTCCCAGCGGTCGATGACTTCGCCTGTGTGCGCATCTAGCATGGTGAACGGTCGAGTCGGCTGTTCACTGCCTTCTACTAGGTAAGAGACAACGTACACTAGTCGTGTTTTATCTACGCTTTGCTGTCCGATGCCTTGCTTCACAGAGCCTTGATAGATAAATAGCTGATGTTGAACGTTGTCTAGAGATTTGCTGGTTAAGCCTTGAGTCTTTAGATCTTTACTTGCGAGTTCAACCGCTTGAGCGCTGTTGATTGATGGCTTAACAAAAGATCGCTCTAAGGTCGTTGTTTTAAGGTAGCGACCTTGAACGGACTTAAGTGCGCCACCTTGGACACTTTGGGTGGCATTTAGGTAATGTCCCCATACCGGTGTTCCCCAGATGTTCTGCTGGATCTTAACTTTATAGATACCACGCTTTTTCAGGTTTACTTCTTTCACCATCTTGAAGCTAGAGGCGTTACTGACTCCTAACTGAGCGTTTAACCCAGAGAAGCTAGTAAAGTTGATCGGTTGATCGATTTGAACGGATTCACTTGCATGCACTGACAAAGACATAGCACTGGCTATAGCAACGGCAACTAAACGTTTTCTTATTTTCATTGTTGTTTTCTCTTTCCATGTAAAATCCAAGAAAACGTAACAAATTAATCACAGCGAATTTACATCATTCGATCTGATTAATTAGTAGCATGGCAATGATCTCTTTTATTCATGCAACTTATATTTCTCGTATTTACAGATAGTTATCATTTCTGTTTATTTTTGAACGCACCTATATGTTTATTTATAAAATCGTGACACTTTTATTAAGTGTTTATTTCTCTTGGAAATTAAGATTTTCGAGTAAATTGATCTGTGCCTCAATTAACGGATTCTGGGTTGATAGAAGGATCAACGATTTGAAAGTGTCACTTTAAACAGAAGGCCATTTAGCGAATTTAGGGGCAATTTTGATAAGAAATCGAAGACTTTTCGGCTTATTTTTCGAATTGTTAGTTAAAAGAGGGAAGGGGAATCGGGCACTTGTTTGGCACAGAGCACAAAATCTGCTGGATGAAAAAAGCCAGCGACGGGTCACTGGCTTAGATTAACTTAGTTTGTGCAGGCTACTGAATATAGGTAGGCAACTGCGACACTTAATTATGGTACGTGGCTAACGTCACTATAGCGAATTACTGCTTTTTACCGCCAACTTGTACGTAGTCGATACCGATAATACGGTTGATGATACCCAGAACAGAGCTCGTATCAGAGTTTGTTGAGCGAATCGTATCAACCGTTGCACCTTCAGGTACTAATTCCATTGCGCGGTCTTGAGTGTTACCTGGCACTTGGAAACCGACAATGTTGAAGCTTTCTGCGTGCGCTGTGTACACTTCTTCGTTGTGGCTGATACCAGAACAACCCGCTAGAGAAACAATGCCTAAAACAACTAATAACTTTTTCATACAAACACCTTAAGAAAGATTGGAATTTAGATTCAATAGGTTCATTGGGAGACAGCATCTCCCGACCGATGTTGAACATTATTCCAGAGGTGTTTTGTAGTTACTGTATGGGTTTGTCAGTTGAATCATTACATAGCTGAATGGTTATGGTGAATACCGCCCCCTTTAAGGTTTGGCTCTGACCAACCTCTACGGTCGCGCTATGTTGAGCACAGATCTTTTCGACGATAGAAAGCCCTAAACCATGGCCGCTCTTGGCCTTGTTACGCGCTTTGTCGCCAACGTAAAAGGGTTCGAACAGGCGAGCTTGATGTTCTTGTGCCACGCCATCACCATCATCATGTACCGCGATCTGTAGCTTATCTTGATGCACGCTTGCTTCAATCGACACTTGCGAACGTGCGAATTTCATTGCGTTACGCACTAGGTTATCTAGTGCTCGGTTAAATAGCGTTTCATCCGCCATTATTGAGCTAGGTTGCTCTGGTAGCGATAGGTCGATGTTGAGCTGAGTGTCTTTGTTCCAACGCGCCATTGCGTGGTCGAGAAAGTCTCGAATCTCTAATGGCTTTTTTAAGTTTTCTAGGTCAGTGCTATCGAGTTTGGCGTAATACAATAGTTCATCGACCATCTTTTCCATCTCTTCCGTGTCTTCGACAATACTCTCAATCGTGCTTTCTTGCTCTGCGTTTAGCTGGGTGTCTTTCAACATTTCAGCTTGCCACTGAATACGGAATATTGGCGTGCGCAGTTCATGAGCGACAGCATTAGTGAGTGAGCGATTACTTTCTACCAAGCGATGAATTCGGTCGGCCATTAGGTTGAAGGATTTGTTCAGTGAACCAATCGCAATACCACTTGAAGTCTCGGCTCGTGTCGAGAGATCGCCCTCCGCAAAACGCAGAGTGGCAGCCTCAAGCTTTTTAACTCGGCGGAAGATAATAAATAGATGACATAACCCATATAAGATAAAGCTCGCTAAAAAGAACAACCAAATGAGGTCATCCTCCAACTCAATTTTTTGCCTAACGAACGCTTCACTGTTGGGAAGGTAGTGATAGGTATTGTCGCTGCTTGCTAAGCGAAACCATAGGTCACGCTCATCATCGTGAAAGATAAAGGTATTCGGATTGGTACTGAAGAACTCTGAAACGGGGCTGGGTATTTCATCGTCTGGGCTGAATGTAACCAATTTATTTCGTGTGGTTTCTACAAACTGGTTTATCGCTTGATGAGCCGCTTCAAGGCCTTGATTTTTAGCGATGTTCTCGATCAATTGCTGGTGGGCAGCCGCTTCGTAATCTTCCAGTACGTATTCGTAGTCGGTATTGAGCTGATAGACGCTAATCTCGTAGGCTACAAGGCCGGCCATAAAGCAAACTAACAGCCCTATTAAGGACTCCAAAAAGATACGTCGCATAATCGCTCTCTTTTATTACGCTCGTATTGAGCGAGGTTAACGCCAGGCGGTCGAAACAAATAAGTAACCCTTCCCGCGAATGGTCTGAATTTTCTCTGCTGGAGTGTGGTCGTCGCCAAGAATCTTTCTTAGGCGCACTATTTTATTATCAATCGTTCGATCGATTCCGTCGTACTCAATACCACGCAGCGTTTGTGTCAAATAGTCACGTGATAGCGGAGTATCAGGGTTACTTGCTAATAACCACAATAGGTCAAACTCGCTGTCAGTTAGTGATAAAACGGCACCTGAAAGTTCACACTTCTTATAGGTGTTTTTCAGAACCAGTTGATCAAACTGAAGGGTGTCTGAGTCATCGACTGAAGCCGTATTGGCCTCTTGGCGGCGTAATAGCGAACGAACTCTGGCCAGCAGAACTCTTGGTTTGATTGGCTTGGTGACATAGTCATCAGCGCCTGTCTCTAAGCCTGCAACGTGGTCGAAATCATCATCACTGGCGGTGAGCATTAAAATCTTACCTTTAAAGAGCGTGCGCGTCTGTCGGCATATTGTCAGTCCATCGGTTACAGGGAGCATTAAATCCAACAACACGATATCAGGCTGTTCGGCAAGGATGGTTTGCGCGGCATCACTGCCATCGTCCAACACCGTGACATCAAAATCTTGCGCGACGAAGTAGTCCTGCAACATTTTCTGAAGTTTCAAATCGTCTTCCACGATGATCATTTTAGGTTTTGTCATTCCATTATCAGCCTTGTCGTGCGTTTCACTTATTGAGATTAGGTGAGCGAGTCTTCGTCGTGATGAACCATTACGATTATACGCTATTGCATATAAGTTCAGATGCTTCGCCAAATACCTAAAGCGAATGATTAAACACTTTATAAGTTAGTTCAATGATGAATTGGCATTTATAGGAAAATAAAAAACATCGTTCAAATAGGCTCGACATTCTCATACATTTCCACGACAGATAAATTCAGCGCTAAACAATAGAATTTTCTCATCAAAAATTTTGGGAATAACGGTATGAACGACTATAGAAATGCATTACTGGCGTTACCTTTGATTCTGTTAGCGGGCTGTAATTCAAGCTCTAACTCAGGTAAAGCTGCCACCAAAGTGCAAGCAAAACCTCAAGCGGATTACGTATTTTCATCAGCGAAACTGGGTGAGTTGTATAAAGAGCGACAAGAGGTCCAAGAATCCATAAAACTTGATTACAACGGTGTGCAGTATGAAATCGTTCTGTTTGCGGAAGATATTAGTGATAAGCAAAAAGTGGTTAGGCTTGCGGATAGTTTAGGTCAAAGTGTGGATCTGTACCTCCCTGATGCAGGATTTGATAGCTGCGGTATCTACACAGAGATCAAGGGTTTGGACGTGTTTGATTGTGGTGCGGCTCAACGCTCAATCGGCAATGACACCACGTTAATTAACACGACGACGAATACTCATAAGCCCGTCGAGCTTGAGTATCACAATGAACTGGTTCAATACGTGACTAGCCTTGGGTCTACCATTCTGAGTAACACTAAAAGTGGGAACAAGGTAACGATAACCACCTCGTTTGCTTTCAACGCTTTTTACCGTGATGTGCTCAACGAGACTGGCGCTGTTGATCGCATTACTTCCACTCTAGGCGCATCAACCTATTCTCAGCTTTTTGATATCGTGAAATTGTATCAAGGCAGTGAGATGACGTTGAAGTTTACCAACCATATTGGTGGCAGCGCTGACGATGATATCAATATGTACACCGGGCGCATGATCCACAGTAACAACATGACGACGATCGTAACGCCTACGGGCTCGGTGTTCTCTGGCGGCACGGATCTTTTCGCTGCGGGTAACCCACGAGTTTTGCAACGAGCAGATACCTCCAAAGCTATTGAGCTTAATAAACAGGTTGGTGTGCATAGTTGGGCTGAGGATGATAAAACAGCCAAAGATTTCCCATACACGAACGAAAGTCATCGCAAGCAAGCGACCTACTTTAAAAAGGTAATGGGAGATACAGGAATCGATTTCTATATCTTCACTTTAGATTCTGCTCCGGCTTCTGGCGAACACTGGGTGACTAAGGCTGAGTCAGATAAATACGGTTTCATCACACGCATTGAGTAGCTTAGGCTTGCAATAACATTAGAAACGACTGAGAAGGTTGGTGATGACGCTGTTGTCGCCAACCTTTTTTGTTCATTTTTTGATTCGTTACCTGTGTTGATTGTGGATTTCCTTGTCTTAAATTTCAGTATGAAAATTCCTTGATACTTCCTTTCCACTCCCTCCCCAAAAAGTTTCTACAAGGACTCTCATTGATTGATTCTTGAACTTTCTAAGCAAAAACATTTGACCAATAACTATCACACCTCAAATCTTTAATTGTTTTCGTTAGTGCTCTAAATGATATTTAAGCTGTTGTTCTATAATGATTTTTGTTGTTTTGAATGCTGCATTGTTACGAGTTTGTTTTAAATAATAATTTGAACCCTAACTAAATTTCTGTCATTTTATATTTAACTGAACGTTCAATATAAAATAAAAGGACTGAGAAATGCCGAAGGTTGGGATGCCTGATATACGTAAACCACAGCTTGTTCAAGCCACCATGACGGTGATTGATCGAGTGGGTTTGCATGCCGCGAGTATTGCGTTGATCAGCAAAGAAGCGGGAGTCTCCACTGGCATTATTAATCACTATTTTGGTGGAAAGCATGGGCTGCTCGAAGAGACCATGCGTGAAATCCTTCGTCAACTTTCCAATACCATCACCACGTCACTAAAAGCACTTCCTGTTGATGCTCACCAACAGAGAATTAACGCGATCATCGATGGTAACTTCGAAGGTTACCAAGCTGAAAATAAGGTCGCGAAGGCGTGGTTGGCATTTTGGTCATATTCAATGCATGACGAGCAGCTGAAAAGACTGCAACGTGTGAATGAAAAACGTTTGATTTCACACTTACGTCTTGAGTTGAAGGGTATTTTGAATCATGAACAAGCGGATCTCGTTGCTCACGGGATTGCGTCTCTGATTGATGGTTTGTGGCTGAGAGGCACACTAAACCCAGATGGTATCGATGCTCAAAAGGCGCGTGCCATCATCAATGATTATCTAGATAAACAACTGACGTTCTACTCGTGCAGTACCAAATAGAACGCAGTGTTAGAACTAGAACAGCACTAGAACGACCAATACTTACACCCAAAATTCAAACTAGACCAGTAGAGTCTAATAACAATAATTAAGTCAGAATCTCAAATGGAAATGAACTCGTTATACATCGATGGCGCAGCGGTTAAAGCAACCTCTGGTGAAACCTTTGATAGCATTAACCCTGCCAACGGTGAACCTATCGCGACCTTAGGCCAAGCATCTTCAGCAGATGTCGACAGTGCTATTGAATCTGCGAAACGCGGGTTTGCGGTATGGTCTGCAATGACCGCTGTGGAACGCAGCCGCATTCTGTTGAAGGCAGTGGAAATACTTAGAGCTCGAAATGATGACCTTGCAAACCTTGAGGTTGTTGATACGGGCAAGCCGCTGCAAGAAGCAATTGAAGTGGACGTGGCGTCTGGCGCTGATGTTATTGAATACTTTGCTGGCTTGGCTCCAACGCTACAAGGCGACCAACAGCCGCTGAGTGAATCTCAATTTTTCTACACACGCCGCGAACCGCTAGGTATCTGTGCGGGCATCGGCGCGTGGAACTACCCTATCCAAATTGCGATGTGGAAATCGGCTCCAGCACTCGCTGCGGGTAATGCGATGATTTTCAAGCCTTCAGAAGAGACGCCGCTCACAGCTCTAAAGCTTGCAGAGATCTTTACTGAAGCTGGTCTTCCTGATGGCGTGTTTAACGTGGTTCAGGGCGATTACCGAGTAGGTCAAATGCTAACGGCGCACCCAGATATCGCGAAAGTGTCGTTCACAGGTGAAACCGGTACCGGTAAAGCGGTAATGTCGGATAGCGCTAAGACACTGAAATCAGTCACCATGGAACTTGGCGGCAAGTCACCAATGATCGTGTTTGATGATGCGAAATTGGATGATGCAGTTTCGGCTTCGATGGTCGCAAACTTCTACACTCAAGGCGAAGTGTGTACTAACGGTACCCGTGTTTATGTACACAAAAATATCTACAACGCATTCATCGATCAACTTAAAACACGCACTGAGAAGCTGATCATTGGTAACCCAATGGACATGGAGACTCAGATCGGCGCGTTGATTTCTAAAGAACACCTTTCAAAAGTCCTTGAAGCAATTGAGCTAGCAAAACAGTCGGGTGCAACCCTGCTGACGGGCGGCTATCAAGTGACAGATAACGGCCTCGAAAACGGCAACTTTGTTATCCCAACCGTGTTTGTGGATTGCGAAGACAACATGCCTCACGTTCAGCAAGAGATCTTCGGCCCTGTGATGTCAGTGTTGAAGTTTACGGACGAAGACGATGTGATTCGCCGCGCTAACGACACCAAATATGGCCTAGCGGCTGGCGTGTTCACGCAAAACCTTTCTCGTGCTCACCGCGTGATCCATCAAATGCAGGCTGGTATTTGTTGGGTTAATACGTGGGGTGACTCACCTGCAGAAATGCCGGTTGGTGGTTACAAGCTTTCGGGTATTGGCCGTGAAAATGGACCAGAAACCCTACTTCACTATACGCAGACTAAGAGCATTCTTATTGAACTTGGCGACTACGCCAGCCCTTATGCCTAACGCGTAACACTCAATTTTATGGGTTAGCTTAACAGAGCTAGCCCTACTGACTCATCTCAGGGAAATCAAAACATGGAACAACGCTACGATTATATTATCGTCGGCGCGGGTTCGGCCGGCTGTGTGTTAGCGGATAGGCTAACGGAAAGCGGTGAACATAGCGTTTTATTACTGGAAGCGGGTGGTACGGATAAGAGCATTTTTATCCAGATGCCAACCGCGCTTTCTTACCCAATGAATACTGAAAAGTACGCTTGGCAATTTGAAACAGAGAAAGAACCGGGCCTTGATGGACGTGAACTGCACTGCCCACGTGGCAAAGTGTTAGGCGGTAGTTCATCAATCAATGGCATGGTTTACGTGCGTGGTCATGCTTGTGACTTCGACCAATGGGAAGAAGAGGGCGCTGCGGGTTGGAACTACCAAGCATGCTTACCTTATTTCCGCCGTGCTGAATCATGGAACAAAGGCGGTGATGAATACCGTGGAGACAATGGCCCTGTCGGCACTTGTAATGGTAACGATATGGAGCTTAACCCGCTTTACCAAGCATTCATCGATGCAGGTAAAGACGCTGGTTACCCAGAAACCAACGATTACAACGGCTACCAGCAAGAAGGCTTCGGCACTATGCATATGACGGTAGACAAGGGTGTTAGAGCCTCAACCTCTAACGCTTATTTACGTCGAGCATTGAAGCGTTCAAACCTGACCTTGAAGAAAGGTATCGTGGCGCGTCGTTTCTTACTTGAAGCACAAGACTTAGAAGGTCAATCAGGCTTGAAAGCGGTTGGTGTCGAGTTTGAAAAGTCAGGAAATACCCAGGTGGCTGTGGCGAACAAAGAAGTGATCTCTTCTGCGGGTTCTATCGGTTCTGTTCAACTGCTGCAGCTTTCTGGTATCGGCCCGAAAGCGGTGCTTGAAAAGGCTGGCGTTGAAGTTAAACACGAACTAAGCGGTGTCGGTGAAAACCTTCAAGATCACCTAGAAGTGTACTTCCAATATCACTGCAACGAACCGATCACACTCAACAGCAAGCTTGGCTTGGTGAGCAAAGGCATGATTGGCGCGGAATGGATTCTGACTCGCAAAGGTCTGGGTGCTACTAACCACTTTGAATCGTGTGCGTTCATTCGCTCTCGTAAAGGATTGAAGTGGCCAAACATTCAATATCACTTCCTGCCAGCAGCGATGCGTTACGACGGACAAGCGGCCTTTGATGGTCACGGTTTCCAAGTACACGTTGGGCCTAATAAGCCAGAAAGTCGCGGTACGGTTGCGATCACTTCTGCTGATCCGCATGCCAAGCCAGAGATCATTTTCAACTACATCTCGACTGAGCAAGACCGCCAAGATTGGCGCGATTGTATTCGTCTAACGCGTGAGATTTTGTCTCAACCAGCAATGGATGCTTACCGAGGTGAAGAGATTCAGCCGGGTCTAAGTGTGACTTCCGATGAAGCAATCGACGAATGGGTTAAACAGAACGTGGAAAGTGCGTACCACCCTTCATGTGGCTGCAAAATGGGCGCTGATGATGATCCAATGGCAGTGCTTGATGAAGAGTGTCGCGTTCGCGGCATTGATAATCTGCGCGTTGTTGACTCATCTGTTTTCCCTGTTATTCCGAACGGAAACTTGAACGCCCCGACCATTATGGTGGCTGAGCGTGCTTCCGATTTGATTTTGGGTAAGCCAATGCTCAAAGAGCAGGACGTTCCAGTGTGGATTGCACCTGAATGGCAAGAGAAGCAAAGAATCAATAAACCAGTAAGAGAAGCGTAAGCCTCTGTTATTGAGATAAAAATAATAAAAAGTAACAACCAAAATTAGTCAAAAGTCAGCAAAACTGCCCTGATTAGTATGAGTTAGGGCAGAAAAAGGAAAGATAAAAAGGAATCATTATGACGACTCAACATAAACAAACCGCTACAAAAAAGGTATTAGCAACATTAGCCATCAGTTCATTTGCATTTGGTGCTAACGCTTCTATTGAACCACAGCAATGTGAAAACGTCCGCTTCGCTGATGTAGGCTGGACTGACATTACCGCAACAACCGCCGTTACTTCTGAACTATTAAAAGGCCTTGGTTACAAAACCAAAACCGACCTACTTTCAGTACCGGTGACATACTCTTCAATGGCGAACGGCGATATTGACGTATTCCTAGGCAACTGGATGCCAACCATGGAAGGCGATATTGCTAAGTACCGTGAAGAGGGCACGGTTGAAACCGTTCGTGCCAACCTTGAAGGCGCAAAATACACGCTAGCCGTACCAAAATACGTGTACGACTCAGGTGTAAAAAGCTTCGCCGACCTAGCAAAACACGCCGACAAATTTAAAGACCGCATCTACGGCATCGAGCCGGGTAACGACGGTAACCGCTTAATCCAATCAATGATTGATTCTGACGCGTTTGGCTTGAAAGATTTCAGCCTAGTGGAATCAAGTGAAGCGGGCATGGTGTCTCAAGTATCACGTGCAGCACGTCGTAGCCAATGGATTGTTTACCTTGGTTGGGCTCCGCACCCAATGAACAGCAATGTTGAAATGGAATACCTATCAGGTGGTGACGACTTCTTTGGCCCTAACTACGGTGGCGCGAATGTTTACACTAACGTTCGTTCAAACTACCTGTCTGAGTGTGCAAATGTCGGTCAACTTCTACAAAACCTAGAATTCACTCTAGAGATGGAAAACCAGTTGATGGAAGAGATTCTTAACCAAAAAGTGAAGCCAGAAAAAGCGGCTCAACAATGGTTGAACAAGAACCCTCAACAAGTTGAAGCTTGGTTAGACAACGTAAAAACGCATAAAGGTGAATCAGCGACTCAAGCCGTTACTGAATACTTAAAGCAAGTTAAAGCTTAGTTCTACCTATCTCAACAGCTACATAAATAATAAAGGTGGGCTTGCCAATTTATCGATTGGTTTGAAGTAGCCCACCCATAATAAAAGGCAATATTGTGAATTTTATTACGGAAAACAAAATCCCTGTCGGACAATGGATGGAAGCGGGTGTTGATTGGCTAACAATCAATGCAGCAGGATTCTTTGACGCTATTTCGATTTTTCTAGAAACCGTCATTATGTTTTTAGTCGATGTATTTAAGTGGATGCCGCCTGCACTGCCAATCGTGATGACTGCTGCGATTGCATGGTACTTACACCGTAAACCTTCGCTAGTGATCTTTGTGGTCGCAGCGCTGCTGACTATTCTTAACCTCGGCTATTGGCAAGAAATGCTGGAAACCTTTGTTCTCGTCTTTGCGGCGACAACGATTTCCGTATTAATTGGCGTACCGGTTGGCATCATGGCTGCTCACCGTCCTTGGCTCTATACAGTTTTGCGTCCAATCCTTGATTTGATGCAGACAGTCCCAACTTTCGTTTATCTGATTCCAACTCTGGTTCTATTCGGCTTGGGTATTGTTCCTGGCTTAATCTCTACCATTATTTTCGCGATAGCTGCACCGATTCGTTTAACCTACTTAGGCGTCACTAAAGTGCCTGAAGAGTTGATTGAAGCGGGTAAAGCGTTTGGTGCCAGCCGCATGAAATTGCTGATGAAGGTCGAATTACCGGCGGCTCTACCAAGCATCATGGCGGGTGTAACCCAATGTATTATGTTGTCGCTTTCGATGGTGGTTATCGCCGCTCTTGTCGGTGCTGACGGACTTGGTAAACCTGTTGTTCGTGCATTGAACACAGTGAACATCTCACAAGGTTTTGAAGCTGGATTAGCGATTGTATTAGTCGCAATCATCCTTGACCGCTTGTGCAAAACACCAAACCAGAAGGAAGCTTAATCATGTCTAACTCTCAGGAAAAAAAGACAATGGACGCGATTACCATTAAGAATCTCGATGTTGTGTTTGGTAATAAATCGAAACAAGCGCTTGAGCGACTCGACCAAGGTAAAACTCGCCAAGAGATCATTGATGAGACTGGCCAAGTGGTTGGCGTAGATAATGTGTCGCTGACCGTTGAAGAAGGCGAGATTTGTGTGCTGATGGGGTTGTCTGGTTCTGGTAAATCATCTTTGCTTCGCGCAGTTAACGGCCTGAATGAGATCAGCCGTGGCTCATTGGCGATCAAAGATGGAGACAAGCAGGTTGATTTAGGTGAACAGTGCGACGAAGCGACCTTGCGTCATCTTCGTACTCACCGCGTTTCTATGGTGTTCCAAAAATTTGCCCTAATGCCTTGGTTAAACGTGTTAGATAACGTGGCGTTTGGTCTAGAAATGCAAAGCGTAGCCAAAGATGTTCGTCGTGCTAAAGCGCGTGAACAACTTGAAATGGTGGGTTTGGCAGAGTGGGAAACCAAGTATCCGCATGAGCTTTCTGGCGGTATGCAGCAACGTGTTGGTCTAGCGCGTGCCTTTGCGATGGATACAGACATTCTTCTTATGGATGAACCGTTTTCAGCGCTTGATCCGCTGATTCGTGCGCAGTTGCAAGATGAGCTAATTTTATTGCAAAACAAGCTTAACAAAACGATTTTGTTCGTGAGTCATGATTTAGACGAAGCGCTGAAGATTGGTAATAACATTGCGATCATGGAGTCAGGCAAACTGATTCAACACGGTAAGCCTGAAGAGATCGTACTGACGCCAAAAACCGAATACGTAAAAGACTTCGTTGCTCACACCAATCCATTGAATGTGCTTAAAGGTCGTTCTTTAATGCAGCCTCTTGATTCACTGACGCAAGAGAATGAAAGCTGGAAGATCTGCGATTCTAAAGATCTCTGGATTGAACAGAATGAAGGTGCTTTATCGGTGAAAGGTGAATCTACCTTGGCGCTTGTTGAGTGGAGCGAGTCTGACGACCTAACCGCGATTAACGCGTCTAGTGTGGTAGTGACAAGCCCGGAGATTGGTATGCGTGATGCGATTAAGCTTAAGCAGATCAGTAACCACCCAATTCTGTTGGTTGAAAATAATCAATTGGTAGGGATTTTGGATAACAGCGAGTTTTACAACGCGCTAACGGGTAACTTTCAGATGAATACCGCTGCGTAAAATTTCGTTTTTCAGCTTAGCTATTGAGGCTGGTTTTTTATTGGGTGGAGAGGATTAAATCTCTCTACCTCTATGATTATTAAAATATATTATTCTTTGAGTTTGTATTCTCTGGTTCATTATTTTTGTCTTCATTGAAGCTTTCATTCCCCCTTCATTAAGCAAAAGTGCCGTACCACGCAAGTTTAGTGGTATAGAAAAGATTGAGAATAGTATGAACATCAGTACAATGCGGAAAAATCAATGAAGTAATTTATCAATTTACAGTGTAATTCGAGCGCGCGTGACGTAATCACTCGAGACATTTCATCGCTTCGACGCTGTAAAACCATTCACAGTATATTAGTACAAAGGTCTGCATCTTGGACAAACATGACGAAATCCTGGTCGCCATTCGCCAAATTATTCGCGCTATCGATTTACACTCGAAGAAGCTGAGTAAAGAGTATGGTTTGACTGGCCCTCAATTAATCTTAATGAGAGCAATCCAAGAAATGGGTAATGTGACGATCAAAGAATTGTCTAATCAGACCAATGTAAGCCAAGCAACGACGACGACGATCATCGACCGTCTTGAGTTAAATGGCTATGTACAACGAGTACGCAGTTCATCGGACCGCCGCAAAGTACACGCGAACCTGACTGAAAAAGGTCAAGAGTTGCTAAACAATGCGCCACCGCCGCTGCAAGATAACTTCGTGAAAAAATTCCAAAACCTAGAGACGTGGGAGCAAAGCTTACTGCTTTCTTCGATGCAGCGTGTATCAGCAATGATGAACGCAGAAGACATCGACGCCGCTCCAGTGCTTCAGCTTGAAGGCATTGCAAACGTAGCCAAAAGCTAACGTTAGTTTTAAATTATTTATTTAAAACAAAAACTTAAAGAGTTATTAAATGGTCGCATTAAGCGGCCATTTTTGATCTCACCATGTGAGATTTCTCGTTATACCGCCTGTTCGTTACACCCTCCTATTTTAAATCGCCCTGGGTTTTGACCCTACGTTGTAACCACCCTATTTATTTGTATTCAAAAATGCATTGACGATTCTCTGACAATAAAAGTATAGACCGACCGGTCTGCTTTGTATTATTGTGTGCTCATCTTAACCACGAGGTGATGTATGAAATACGAATTGACGCCAACACAAATGACCATGACGTTGAACAACATGCAGGGAGCTTTTGCACAGAACCCGATGCCAGCGGTATCGGTGAGAATTGAGCAGTTGCTTGCACTTAAATCTGCGCTTATCGATTACACAGATCGTTTGTGTTCAGCCGTGAGTGAGGACTATGGTCACCGCAGTCGACAAGACACTTTGATGACCGACATATTGCCTTGCATCGGAAATATTGATCACAGCATTGAGTGTTTACCTCATTGGTCGACATCTTCGATTCGTCATTCCGGCCCTTTGCTTTCAACCTCTCGTGTTGAAGTGGTTTATCAACCCAAAGGCGTTGTCGGGATCATTGCTCCGTGGAACTTCCCGATCATGTTATCCGTCGGCCCGCTTATTTCGGCGTTGGCAGCGGGCAATCGCGCCATGATCAAGATGAGTGAATTTACCCCAGCGACGAACCAAGTATTAAGAGCGCTATTGGCGGAAGTCTTCCAATCCGATGAGGTGTGCTTGGTTGAAGGTGAGGTAGAAATCGCAGCCGCATTTTCGGCGTTGCCGTTTGATCATCTTCTGTTTACGGGGTCAACCCAAGTGGGTCGCCAAGTGATGAGGTCAGCGGCTGACACGCTAACTCCAGTCACGCTAGAGCTAGGTGGTAAGTCACCAGTTATCGTTGCAGAAGACATGCCAATTGATATCGCGGTTGAGCGAATCATTTATGGTAAGAGCCTTAATAACGGGCAGGTGTGTGTGGCTCCTGACTATGTATTGCTACCTGAAGGGAAAGTTGAATCTTTCATTCAAGAGTATAAAAAACAGTACCAATTGCTGTTCGATGAAGGGGTGTATTCCGAGAGTTTGACGTCCCTAATCAATCCTCGTCAATGCGACCGCATAGTTGGTTTGTTGAATGAAGAACGACAAGCTGGAACTCGAACAGTGGCCTGCCATGACGAAGCGATGGACTTAGATTGCCAACGACTGGTGACACATCTGATTGTTGAACCAAGCCTGTCATCCAAGGTGATGAACGAAGAGATTTTCGGCCCACTATTACCCTTGATTACGTATAGCAATATCGAAGAGGCGTTCCAAGTCATCAATAGCAAACCAAGGCCGTTAGCGCTCTATCTAATGAGCTTTGATTTGAGCTTACAAGCTCAGGTTAAACACCAAGTTCATTCCGGTGGAATGTGTATCAATGACTGTGTTTTTCATTTAGCGGTTGATGACGCGCCGTTTGGTGGCATTGGTGAATCAGGGCAGGGCAGGGCAATTATCACGGTAAAGAAGGTTTCCTTACTTTCTCCCATGCCAAAACAGTCTTGGAAACGGGCTTAGATCATCGAGTTAAGCATCTGTTTTCAAAAGAAGACAACGAATTAAAGACCGCAGTGATGAGCATGCTTGGCAAGTAAATCATTTCTGTCATTACCCAATTTATCTACAAGAAGTTATTTATAAGAAATTATTTTTACGACGTTATTTTAAGAGGTTATTTTTATGTTGGAACGATTTTTTGAACGAACGATGAAAGCGTATTTGATGGTTACAGGATTCTTAACCGCAACCGCTTTCTCTACTTTCCTTGCGCCTGATTGGAGTATGCAAACGCTGTTCTCGTACAACGATACCATGATGGAAAACAAAGAGTACTTGCTGGGGACTTATCAACACTGGGGTGTGATGGTTGGCTGTATTGGTGTGTTGTTGATGTTCTCGGCGAAGTACAAATCGCTGCGCACCTCGACGATGATTTACAGCGCATTTGAGAAGTCGATGTTTGTTGGCATCTTCTTATACAACGTGTGTATCAACGATTATGAGTGGTTCTATGGCTGGAGCGGCGTGTTTGCGCTCGATGGTTTTGTGACCGTTTATTCTTTGGTTTATCTGTACTACTACCTCACTAGAGATAAGAGTAAGGTCCCAGCTCACCTTCGTTAATCGTTAACCGTTTGTGACTTACTCAGGGTGAGTCAATAACACTTCTATAATGATCAATAGCTTACTTATGATTACAGCCCGCATTTTCGGGCTTTTTTCGTTTTGGGGCAATGATCCATAAAGATCTTAATTGACATATCTTTGACATTAACGCTCTAGACCGACCGGTTTGTATTGGTTATTGTTTAGTCATCAACTAGAAATGAGGTAAATACCATGACAACCAATAATTTTAACTTTCAACTTAAAACCATTGTTCATGCTCAAGAGAATGGCATTGAAAATATCCCTTCTCTTTTTGGTCGCTTAGGTGCGCAAAGAGTCGTGCTCTTTTCTGATAAAGGCTTGGAGTCTCTTGGTTTTGTTGAGCAGTTCTCGGCGTTGTTTGTAAACGAAAAGGTGAACCAGCCAGGCAATGAACAAGCGGTTCAGCTTGTTGGTGTGTACACCGATATCGCGCCAGACGCGACTTGCGACAACATCAACGCTGCAATTGAGTTTGCAAACAGCGTCAATGCTGATGCGATCTTGTCTGTTGGCGGCGGCAGCGTGATTGATGCTTCTAAAGGTGTGAAATACGCATTCCATAAGCAGATAGATGATATCCGTACGGTGATTGCGGGCGGCGGTCATATGGATGTGTGGCCAAACAATGAAGACATTCGAGTGCCACACATTGCGGTTCCGACAACGGCTGGCACGGGCGCAGAAGCCTCTCCGATTGCTGTTTTTTACAACGAACATGAAAACATTAAGGCAAGCCTAGTCGCATCGGGATTGGAAGCCGATATCGCGATCCTTGATCCAACGGTGACCACTAAGCTGCCAGCTCACCTTACTCGTTCTACCGCCATGGATGCGTTAACACACGCTGTTGAAGCGATTGTCTCGCCGATGAGTAATGCATTCACTGACGCTTACGGCATTCAGGCAGCAAAACTGATTATTGAAAACTTACCCTTGGCATTGAAAGAGCCAGAAAACCTAACCGCACGTGGCAATCTTCTTCAAGCAAGCACCATGGCGATCTCTGCATTTTATTCGTCTTTGGGCGGTATTCCGATTCACAACTGTGCTCATGCCTTTGGTGCGATTAGCCACATTCCACATGGCGATGCCAACACGGTGCTGATGCCGGTTGTGATTGAAGCGCTGCCTGAATTCTATATGCCGAATGCGGCGAAGTTAGCTCAAGCTTTCTCTGTCGACACTGCGGGAACCGATGAGATGGTTTACCAGAGAGTGTTGGACTTCTTAAACAACTTCCAAACCCGTGTCGGTGCGATGAAGCGTTTCAGCAGCTGGGACTTTGATGAGCAAGAGAAGAGCAACATTGCAGATGCGATTGAAAAAGACATCTGTTTTCAGTTCTACCCAATCTCGAAACAGACGATTGAAACCATCATAGAGAAAGCGATTTAAGTGCTTGCCTTAATCGACTGAATTCTTTGACCATTTAATTCAGTCGATGATTCTCTCCCTGATTCACTCACAACTATTACTCGAGAGCCAATTATGAAAATTGAAAACGTATTGCTATCAAGCTTGTGCATCATCGCGCCATTCTTACTTTTCACCTAACTCATTCAACAGGGACGTCGTGACCTTTATTCCCGAGGAGGAAATAAATGCTCAATAAACGTCTAACTACCGTGATTTTGGCGGGTGTTTTGGTTGTTCTGTTTTTTGCCAAGGCCAGCTTTGGAAGTGAGAGCTTTGAGAATGAAGCAACCATGGATCAATCGCAGCAGCATCAAGATGTTGTGCAATTGTTGGATGAGGCTTACCAAGGGCAATTGGATGCCCAGCTCTCTGTCGCTTACTTATATCTGAGCGGAGATGGCGTAGAACAGAATGATGAAAAAGCCGCGGAGTGGTTCGTCACCGCAGCCAATAACGGTAGCCCTGAAGCTCAAACACAGCTTGGGTTGATGTATATCTCTGGAAGTGGCGTTCAAGCCAGCCAAGCGGAAGCTGTCATCTGGATCGGCATGGCAGCAGCTCAAGAGTATGACCCTGCGCTCGACTTATTACATTGGATGTCGCAAGCCGCGCATTAATTCAGATTCTAACCAAAGTTAGTCACAGAAAAGGTTAATCACAGAGAAAGTTACTCGCAGAAAAGTTAATTACTGAAAAAGTTAATCACAGAAATTGGAGAACGTCTTATGCAGACATTCAAGAAATCTTTAGTCTTCACTGCAATGGCCGCGGCAAGCAGTGCTGCTCTGGCCGCAGAATCAGAAAAACCGAATATTGTTGTCATTGTTGGCGATGATGTGGGCTTTGCCGATACTCAGCCTTATGGCTCAGAAGCCAATACACCAAACCTAATGGCGCTGGCTGAAGAGGGGGTTAAGTTTACTAACTTTCACGCGTCACCAACCTCATCGGTAACGCGCTCTATGATGTTAACCGGAGCAAATAGCCACGAGGTTGGGCTAGGCACCTTCGACTATGCTGTCTATCCGGGTGCGATTGGCAAGCCGGGTTATGAAGGTTACCTCACCAAGAAAGGGGTTACGGTCGCAACGCTGCTTAAAGAGAGTGGCTATAACACTTACCTCTCTGGTAAATGGCACTTGGGGCACGAGGATGGCTTCTTACCTGACGATCGAGGTTTTGAAGAGAGTTACGGTATATTAGCGGGCGGCTCTAATCACTTTAATCGAGATATGATGTTCCCGGCCAAAAATGCCGCGACAGCGGATGCGCTGCAAAAAGGGGATATTCCCGGCGTCGAAGTTGAGCCAACTTACCGCAACGGTGAAGTGGTTGAGGATAATTACAAAGGCGAGTACTCAGACCAAGTTTACACCAACGAGATCATCAAGATGATCGACAGAAAGAAAGACGACGGCAAGCCTTTCTTTGCCTACGTCCCATTCACCGGTATTCATCTACCACTGCAAGCGCCTGAGTCTGCTTATCAAGATAAAGTCGATTACTACGTTGAACATGGTTGGGACTCGGTTCGAGAAGATCGTTTCCAACGCATGAAAGAGATGGGCGTGATTCCAAAAGACGCCGATATTTCAGGTCGTAACGCATTAAGCCGCCCTTGGGACTCGCTCTCTGAAAAAGAACAAAAGTGGCACGGCAAGAAAATGGCTGTCGCGATGGGCATGATGGAAATGCAGGACCAACAAGTCGGTCAGATAGTCGATTACCTGAAAGAAATCGGGGAATACGATAATACTTACATCATGTACCTAGCGGATAACGGCCCAGAAGCGGCGGATATTACCGGTGAAAATATCAGTGATTTGATCCGAACGTGGACTGCTCATCATTTCGACAACTCGACGGAAAACCTAGGGAAAGCCAACTCCAGCGTTTCATTGGGTCCTGAGTGGGCAAGAGCTTCAACCGGTGGCCTATCTTGGTACAAAGCTTACACAGCAGAGGGCGGTATCCGTGTGCCATTTATCGTTAAGCCAGCCAAAGCGCTTTTAGAAGGTGAAGATGCGTTACAGCCGGGAACTCAAACAGATGACTTATCCCAAGTGAAAGACATTGCAGCCACGATTCTTGAAATTGCAGAGGTAGAGCATCCAGGAACGGAATATCAAGGTCGAGAAGTGGCGCCGATGAGTGGTGTGAGCTTGTTGCCTTACTTCAAAGGTGAAACGGCAGAGGTGCACAGTGCCGATAATGCGATTCCATTTGAATTGTTTGGTAGCGGAATTCTGCTTAAAGGTGATCATAAGATCATCCGAATTTCTACGGGAATGGGCGGTGACAGTGAGTGGCACTTATACAACACCAAGAAAGATCCAGCTGAGCAACATGACTTGAGAAACCAAATGCCAGATCTGTTCCTTGAAATGGTCGCTGAATATCAAGAATACGAAAAAGCGCAAAATATCGTCCCGGTTGACGAAGCGTGGAACCCGTTTGAAAACGTGAAATAGAGGAAAAACCACTCGGCCAACCTAATGCCATCAAGCTTGGTTGGCCGATGAACACCGTGTAAAGGAATTACGAATTGTTTTAGCTAATACAATAACTTTTACATCGAGGCACTCTTCATGACGACATTATCGCTATCAAATTTGAGTTCAGTTCCGCAGTTCAATGGCAAAGCACACAGCAAACTTCAGGCGTTAGCAAAACCGATTTGGGCGGTGTGTAATATCAGTTGCACCTACTGTTATTATTTAGAAAAACAACAGCTGCTTGATTACCCAAAAGGCTCTCAATATACGATGGATGAAGTTCTGTTAGAGCGTTATATCAAGCAATATATAGAAGGGCAGAATACGCCTGAAATCATCTTTTCTTGGCATGGTGGAGAACCTACTTTGTTGGGGATTGAATATTTTCAAAAGGTCGTCGCCCTGCAGAAAAAATATTGCCCTAACCACAGTAAGATCAGCAACGACCTTCAAACCAACGGCACGTTACTGAATGATGCGTGGTGTGAGTTCTTCAAGAACAATGACTTTATCATTGGCGTGAGTATTGATGGACCAGAGCACCTACATAATCACTACAGAACTAACCGTGCAGGCAAAGGCACTTTTTCTCAAACAATGCGTGGCATTCGCTACTTGAAGCAACATAACGTCGAGTTCGCGACTTTAAGCTGCGTGAATGATGTGACAGGAAAGTATCCATTAGAGGTCTATCGCTTTCTACGCGATGAAGTGGGTTCGAAGCAATTGCAGTTTATTCCTGTCGTCGATAAGCGCGAAGCTCACACCAACAATAAATGGTTGAGCAACCAACAAGCGATCATTCCCGTATCAGGCGAGGTTGAACCGTGGAGTGTCGATTCTGTGCAATGGGGAGAATTCCTCACTACCATTTTTGACGAATGGTTCGAACATGATTTTGGTCGGGTATTAGTGCCGTACTTTGAAAATTTTGTCGGAGTGTGGATGGGCAGAGAAAGCACCATGTGTACCTTGAGTGAGATCTGCGGAAAAGGGTTAGCGGTTGAGCCCAATGGCGATGTGTATTCATGTGACCATTATGTCTTTACTGAATTTCAGCTAGGTAATATTCAGGAACAAGCACTTTCAACTTTAGCCTTCTCGCCAAAGCAGCAGAGTTTTGGGTTCGCCAAACAGAAGTCTCTGCCGAAACAATGCCAAGCCTGTGAGTTTAAATTTGCATGCCATGGCGAGTGCCCTAAAAACCGCATCATCAAAAGCCGAGATGGTGAGGCTGGGTTAAATTATCTCTGTGAAGGATGGTTGAGCTTCTTCAAGCATATCGACCCTGTTATTAAGGGCTTACTCAAAGCCAATAATATCCCGTCTCGTCTGGGGTAACGGAGTAAGCGTGAATGGATTCAATCTAGATTTAAAGTTAGATAAAAGGCTCGCTAAATTGTGCGAGCCTCTTGGTATTTGGTAACGGGTATCTAGTCAGCCGATTCTTGGGCTGGGCTCATGGCGAGAAGAGTCTCTTCCATGGCATTGTTTAGAATCGAACGGTTACGCTGCATGGCGGCCATGAGCGTTGAGCCAAGCCATAAACCATAAAGCGTTCGAGATAGCGATTCGGGCTCTGCGATAGTGAAATCACCGGCCTCATTGCCTTCTTCAAACAGCTTTGCCATACGCAGGATTATCTTTTCTGCGCCTTCTGCCATGGTCGATTGCAACGGGTTTGCAGACCCAGATACTTCTCCCGCCAGTTTTACGACAAGACATTGGATATTGAAGTCTTCAGTCAGTTTCGACGCACACCAAAACTCGAAATAGGCTTTAACGCGGTCACGACGAGAAAGCGATTCATCACTTAAAAAGTCATCCAGCTTAGCGAGATGCTCATCAAAGTAGTTAGTAAGAAGGATCTCACCAAAGTGCTCTTTGGATTTAAAGTAGTGGTAAAAAGAACCCTTCGTGCCTTCCGCTTGGTTGATGATCTTCATCAGGCCAACACCAGCAAACCCGTGTTCATTAATAAGGCTAAATCCTGCATCGAGCATAGCTTGTCGCATGTCTTTCATTGTTCTTACTCTTTATGCTGAGAATGAGGAATAGTGTAACGAGCAACATACCAACCGTCCAGTCTAGCGCGTTAGGACGCGGTCAATAATTGACTCGTTTCGTCAAAGTAACTTTTTCTCTTATTGGCACTTCTAAGCGACAAAACTTTTTTCAAGATAAGCACATCCTATAAATCGAAAATAACAACCTTAAAGGGCCTGTTTGGTGCCTTAAAATGGCTAAATTTGGGTGTTTTAAGTTGCTGTTTTTGTTCGTTTTTAATTTGGTGTTTTCTTAAGATCGCAATGGTAGTCTTAGCTTAATTTCTTTAGGGGGCTAAATGGACACCAATAACAGCACTTATCATAACCACAATTTTGCTCAGCAAGACTTATCAGAGCTTACATTTACAGCCTGTACGTTTATCCGTTGTGATTTCAGACGTTCGAACTTACGTGATGCAACGTTTATTAACTGTAAGTTTATCGAACAAGGCGATATTGAGGGATGCCACTTCGATGTTGCAGATTTGCGTGATGCAAGTTTTCAGAACTGTCAGTTGGCGATGGCGAATTTTAGCAACGCGAATTGCTACGGTATTGAGTTACGTGATTGTGACCTGAAAGGGGCGAACTTTACTCGTGCTAACTTTGCCAACCAGGTAAGCAATAGAATGTATTTTTGCTCCGCGTATATTACGGGCTGTAACCTGTCATACGCCAACTTGGAGCAAGCTTGTTTAGAGAAGTGTGAGTTATTTGAAAACCGCTGGATAGGTACTTACCTTGGCGGAGCGTCACTAAAAGAGTCCGATCTTAGCCGAGGCGTGTTCTCGGAAGATGTATGGGGGCAATTTAGTATGCAAGGTGCTAATTTATGCCATGCTGAATTAGAAGGGTTAGATCCTCGCAAGGTAGACACATCGGGGATTAAAATCGTTGCTTGGCAGCAAGAGCAACTGCTTGAAACCATGGGTATTGTGGTAATGCCCGATTAATAGGGCTAGCGAAGCGAGTAAATGGTATAGAGAAGGCGGTTGTTTTGTTTTCCTAACCATTGATAGACTACTGGCTCGCGGCTGCACATGTTTATATTCAATTTAATCTAGAGAAAATTATGACTATAGAAAATGTGCTTCCTGAAGATTATGCAGAAATGCTTAAGGTTTGGGAGAATTCGGTCCGAGCAACTCATGACTTTATTACAGAAGAAGATATTGAGTTTTTTAAACCTATCATCATGGAACATGCGTTCCCTGCGGTTTCTTTGAAATGCGTTAAAAATGAAAGTGGTTCGATAGTTGGCTTCGTGGGTGTCCATGATGCAAAAGTCGAGATGCTTTTCGTTTTGAATGAAGTTCGAGGGCAAGGCGTAGGTACGGTGCTGTTGCAACATGCGATTGAGCAGTTAGCAGCCACCAAAGTTGACGTTAATGAGCAAAACCCACAAGCGGTAGGTTTCTATCAGCACATGGGGTTTAAAGTAGAATCACGCTCACCACTTGATGATATGGGAAAACCATTTCCAATTCTGCATATGACGCTGTAAGACTCGGTTGTCGTATCACTCGGTTGTAATCAACCACAGTCGCTAGAAGAAAAGCCCAAAGCTAATAACTTTGGGCTTTTCCGTATCTGAACCAATGATAACCAAATTATCCAATATGAGGCAGATCTGAATAGGTGCGTGAACGAGGTGTTACTCACTTACAAAGTGGTGGTGTTTGTATTTCATACGGGATCTTGGTCACTGATCTTAGCGCTTAACATTACCCAAACGCCCAAATTAAATGTAACCATCATCACAATTAATACTTGGTCAATACGTATAAATAGATCTTTATCACGTTTGTGTAATCTTATTTAAATCCTATAATTGGGCTTGCTATCAAATTTAAACTATTGACTTGTTGTTAATAATAAAATTGTAATTAAATTTCATGATAAATATGAGAGGTAGAGAATAACTAATCGTTTGACTCTGATATTTAAGTGACCTGGATCTCACTTTGTTGCCATTTCTCTATTCTTCTACTTCCATTGATAATAATCCCAACAAAAACGAACAAAGAATAACTGGGATATATTATGCTTTATGACCTTATTGACCACGACCTAATTGATGTTATTAACCACTCTGAATACAAGTGGGAAGATGCAGTTAAGGAAACGACTCGTTACCTACAAGATAAGGGCTACGTTACCGATAACTACGCAGACGCGATCATTCAGTCAACGCATGATAATGGACCTTATTACGTTCTTTGTCCAGGTATTGCTATGCCTCATGCCCGCCCAGAAGCAGGTGTACTAAAGACTGGACTTGGTATTCATGTCTTTTCTAACCCGGTGGATTTTGGGTCTGATATGGGGCCTGCCAATGTCTTATTAACATTAGCTGCAAAGGATTCAGATACACACATTGAGGTTATTCAAGCGCTTAGCGAAATGCTGGTTGATGAAGAAAACATTGCCAAACTGGCTGCTTCTTCTTCAAAAGCAGAAGTGCTTGAAATTATTAAAAGTTACTAATAATAACCTTTGAAAATAAGGAATATAACGTGTCTACAAATATAAGAGCCAAAGTGCAAGCTTTTGGTGGTCATCTGACTGCCATGGTATTGCCAAATATCGGAGCCTTCATTGCTTGGGGCTTCATTACCGCATTATTTATCCCAACAGGTTGGATGCCGAATGAGTATTTCGGTGAGCTTGTTGGTCCGATGATTACCTATTTATTACCATTATTGATTGGTTATACCGGTGGTCAGATTGTTGGTGACAAGCGTGGTGCTGTAGCTGGTGCTATCGGTACTATGGGTGTTATTGCCGGCGCCGAGATTCCAATGTTTGTTGGTGCAATGATCATGGGTCCACTAAGTGGCTGGGTGATTGTTCAAATCGATAAACGCCTACAAGACAAGATCCCTTCTGGTTTCGAGATGGTGGTAAACAACTTCTCGCTAGGTATCTTCGGCATGTTGATGTGTCTATTTGCTTACGCGATTGTTGGTCCAGCTGTAACTGCAGCGAACCTATTCGTTAAATCGGGCATCGAAGCGCTTGTAGCGACTGGCTTCCTACCGTTACTTGCAATTATTAATGAACCAGCAAAAGTCTTGTTCCTGAACAACGCTATCGACCAAGGTATTTACTACCCACTAGGCCTACAAGCAGCAGCTGAAACAGGCAAATCTATCTTCTTTATGGTGGCGTCTAACCCTGGCCCTGGTTTAGGTATGCTTCTGGCTTACGCTAAGTTTGGTCAAGGTCTAAGTAAGAAATCAGCACCAAGTGCAATCATCATCCACTTCTTCGGTGGTATTCATGAGCTGTACTTCCCATACGTGCTAATGAAGCCAATCATGATTTTAGCGATGATTGCAGGTGCGGCAACAGGCATCGCAACGTTCAATCTACTTGATGCTGGTCTGGTTGCAGGTCCAAGTCCAGGTTCAATCTTCTCTTACCTAGCTCTAACACCAAAAGGCAGCTTCTTCGCGACCATCGCCGGTGTAACAACAGCAACGATTGTTTCTTTCTTAGTCGCAAGCGCAATCCTCAAAGTAAGCAAGAAAGAGGAGTCTGAAGAAGAGTTTGAGCAATCAATCACAGACATGAAAGATATGAAAGCTGAAGGTGCAGCAGCAAAATCGCCAGCACAAGCAGCGGTAAAAGCAGAAGCGAAAGACATTAAATTTGTCGCCTTTGCATGTGATGCAGGGATGGGCTCAAGCGCAATGGGGGCATCAACCTTTAAGCGCAAACTCGAAAAAGCCGGCTTTAACGTTGAAGTGAAGAACTTCGCAATCGAAAAAGTGCCGAGCAACGCGGACGTGGTGGTGACCCACGAGAGTCTAGAGAGTCGAGCAATCAAAGCAACAGGCCTGCCTGTGGTGACCATCAAGAACTTCCTACATGACCCAGCATTAGACAACCTAATGGACACCATCGGTCAGCAAGCTTAATTAATATTCTGGGGTCAGGTATTGGCCCCACTTTTCGGAGATAAAATCATGGTTCAAACAACTGCAGCGGTAATTTGTGGTGAGAAAGACGTTCAACTAAGAACCTTCGATCTACCAAAGATTTCAGATGATGAACTGCTGGTTAAAAACGTTTCAAACAGCATCTGTCTATCGACTTACAAAGCAGCACTCCTCGGCAGTAACCACAAACGTGTGCCTGAAAATATTGCTGAAGTACCTGTAATGACAGGCCATGAATACGCAGGTGTGATTGTAGAAGTAGGTGCTAACTTACAAGACCGTTTTAAGCCGGGCGAACCATTTGTACTGCAGCCCGCAATGGGCTTGCCAACAGGCTACTCAGCAGGCTACAGCTACGAGACATTCGGTGGTAACGCGACGTACTCAATCATCCCTAAAGTAGCGATTGATTTAGACTGTGTGCTGCCATACAAGAGTTCTTACTATGCAAACGCATCGCTTGCAGAGCCAATGTCTTGCATCATCGGTGCGTTCCACGCTAGCTACCACACAACCCCATACGTGTATGAACATCAAATGGGCATCAAAGAGGGCGGAGCGTTAGCGCTACTTGCATGTGCTGGCCCTATGGGTATTGGCGCGATTGATTACGCGATTAACGGCCCTGTGAAGCCAAGCCGTATTGTGGTGACTGATATCGATGAAGCTCGTCTCTCGCGCGCAGAAAGCCTTATCCCGGTATCAAAAGCGACCGAGAATGGTATTGAACTCCATTACGTAAACACAGCGAAAATTGATGACCCTGTTACGTACTTAAAAGAACTGAATGACGGCAATGGCTATGACGATGTCATGGTGTATGCAGCGGTTGCACAGGTGCTTGAGCAAGCTGATGAGCTATTAGGTAACGATGGCTGCCTGAACTTCTTTGCTGGTCCAACAGATAAGCAATTTAAAGTACCGTTCAACTTTTACAATGTGCATTATGAATCTACGCATATTGTAGGAACCTCTGGCGGTTCAACAGGGGATATGGTTGAATCCATTGAACTTTCGGAAGCGGGTAAGATCAACCCATCATTTATGCTAACTCACGTTGGTGGCTTAGAGGCGGCACCTCACACTATCCTAAATCAACTGGATATTCCGGGTGGTAAAAAGCTAATCTACCCGCATATTGACCTGCCACTGACGGCAATTGATGAGTTCCATAAGCTAGCAGAGCAAGACCCGTTCTTCGGCGAACTAGACCGAATTTTGAAAGATAACAACTACGTTTGGAACGAACTGGCAGAGAAAGCACTGCTTGAGTTCTACGGCGTTAGCCTAACGGCGTAATCGATGATTTCGTGGCAGCTACACTGCTGCCACGACCAATAAGGAACATGTTATTACGGTGCAAGACGAATTATTAGATGCCTTAGAAGAGTGCGAAACCGCCACTTGTTTTATCCAAGCATCTCATAAGCTGATTAGCGTTAAGTTAAAGCATTTGTTACCAAGGGTATTTGTTCAAGATCCTTTGGTGATTGAGTATGCCGTGACCCCTCTACTCAAAGAGGATGGTCCTTTGGTCGAGATTGATGTGGTATCAAAGCTGATGTTTGCGATGGGTAAGATCTCAATAGAGAGTTACGCAGATATTAACTTGTTTGACCAAATGCACGGTTTTGTCGCTCAGCAACAAGAGCCAATTTCGTTTAGTGATGATGTCATTTACGACTTCATCACTAATCAAGCGACGCTCTCAAAGAGCGACGGCAGCATCTATCTTGATTCGATTAACCAATTAAAATTTTCATCATTCGACTCCTTTTCTCAAGCTCGCTATGAGTCACTGGTCAAAACCGTGTTGAAGCTCGCTTGCGAAGGTTTGTTAGAAACCGTGGAGAACGAAATTTTAGATTAAGGCTTTTCATATGAAAGTTTCCCTAAATGTCAGTGGCTTTGAGACCGAAGCTGTGTTTTCAGATAACAATATCGAACAAATTCATAAGCCATTGGTTGAAAAGTTTTCTCGTCTTTACCAAGAAAAGAACGAACGAACGGTTATATTCTTAGCTGCGCCTCCTGGCAGTGGAAAATCAACCCTAGCTGCATTCTGGGAGTACCTATCTCACACAATCCCAAATGTTGAACCATTGCAGGTGCTGCCTTTCGATGGCTTTCATTACCCGAACGAGATCCTCGATTCGAATTACACCATCCGCGGTGAAGAGAAGATAAAGCTGCGTAGTATTAAAGGCGCACACGAAACCTTTAACCTCACATCTCTTATCGACAAACTCAAGAAGCTAAAAGTTCAAGACCCAAAGTGGCCTTACTACGATCGTAACCTGCATGATCCAGTTGATGACGCAATCACCGTTGAAAAAGAGATTGTGGTGATTGAGGGAAATTGGCTTCTGCTCGATGAACCAGTATGGAGTGGGTTGAATGAGCTTGCTGATTTCACCATCTTCATCGATACCGCTCCTAAGTTTTTAGAAGAGCGTTTAGTGAACCGCAAGATTCGTGGTGGCTCAACGCTTGAAGAGGCTCTCGCTTTTTATAAAAGTTCAGATTCAAAGAATGTAGACATGGTTTTAAATCATTCTGTAAAAGCGGACCTAACTCTATATATGAACCAAGATGGTTCTTTTGATATCAATTAATTCTAGGAGGTCGCTATGAAGATCGTCGTCGACAGCCACACTCATACTCTTGCCAGCGGCCATGCTTACAGCACTATTATTGAGAACGCTAAAGCAGCACAGCATAAGGGGCTGAAACTTCTTTGTACAACGGATCATGCTCCTGAAATGCCGGGTGCCCCCCACTACTGGTTTTTCAACAATCAAAGAATTTTGCCCCGCTTTCTTCACTATGTTGGAATCCTACGTGGAGTGGAAGCAAACATCACCAACATTGAAGGAGACTTAGATCTATCCCCTTCAACCTATCAGCACCTTGACTGGACTATTGCCAGCTTCCACGAACCTGTGTTTCCTCCATCCACTGAGGAGATACATACCCAAGCCCTCATTAATATAATTGAGGGGGGAAAGGTTGATGTGCTTGGGCACCTTGGTAACCCAAATTACCCATTTGATATTCGAGCCGTGCTCGAGTGTGCTAAACAGCACAATGTGGCGATTGAGGTGAACAATACCTCTTTGACGGGAAAAAGCCGCAAGGGGAGTGATGTACGCTGTTCTAAGATTGTGGAGATTGGAAAGCAAGTCGGGGTTTATTTCTCGACAGGCTCAGATGCCCATTTTTGTGAAGATATAGGGCGTGTAGATCTCGCCATAGCGCTCCTTGAAAAGCATGATGTGGAAGAAGACAAAATAATCACTACCTCAACATCCCGCTTTTTGAACTTTTTATTATTGCGCGGTAAGAGTCGAATCGAAGAATTTGCACACTTATATTAAGTGTGTTGTTGAGTTAATGATTACTTGTCTCGTCCTAAAATACGTTGACAGTATTTCTACTAAGCCAACAGCATCAGCTGTTGGCTTTTTTCATGCACCTCATTTGGAGTTTTCATCCTGAGACTAAGGTGCGGCCTCATATTGTTATAGGTACTTATAGACTCTTTCATAGACAGAACCTTAAG